>NZ_JBLNNF010000008.1:0-291826 GCF_047784845.1 Pseudomonas sp. NFX98
TTTGAGCACTTGAAGGGCTCACCCAGAGGCGCAGGCTTGTTCCTATCGTCGGTCTAGCCAGATGCATTCTTTATCGGCGCTTGGGTGAAAGGAGGAGGGGCGAAATCTCCCACGGATCTGTACTGCGCTAACAGTCAGAATCGAGCCTTGTCCCTCCTCCTCCCTTCAAGTCCTAGCATACAAGCGAGCCTGTTCCGGCCGGCGTTCCGACGATGGGGCCAGGACAGACGCCATCACTCTCCGGCGATAAAGCTCACCCGCACCTTCAACCCCGCCTGCTCGCCATCGTGCAGGCTGATCTGCGCCAAATGCGCGCGGCAGATTTCGCCGACAATCGCCAAGCCCAACCCTGATCCTGCCACTTGCTGGTTGCGCCGGTAAAAGCGTTCGAACACCCGGTCACGCTCTTCAAGGGGAATCCCGGGGCCATCGTCCTCAACCTCCAATATCGCCGGGGCCGAGACCCGCAGAATGACGTTGCCGCCCGGCGGCGTATGGGCCAGCGCGTTGTCGACCAGATTGCTCAACAGCTCGTTCAGCAGCGTCGGTTCGCCGCGCAGCCAGACCGGTTCGTCAGCCTCCAACGCCAACGCCACACCTCGTTTGTAGGCCAGCGGCGCCATGGCCATGCCCAGTTCACGGGCCAACTGACTGAGATCCAGCAACTGCGCACCGCCCTCGGCAATCGCCCGAGCGCCGTTTTCGACCCGCGCCAGTGAGAGCAATTGATTGGCCAAGTGGGTCAAGCGATCAGTACCCTGCGCAGCAGTTTCCAGCGTGCTGCGCCACGTTTCGGGTTCGCTCGCCCGCAAGCCCAGTTCCAGTCGCGCCTTGAGGGCTGCCAACGGTGTACGCAACTCATGAGCGGCATCGGCAATGAACTGCGCCTGTCGCTCGAACTGCCCACGCAAGCGTTCGGTAAAGTGATTGAGCGCACGCACCAGCGGCCACAACTCGCGCTGGACTTCCACCAACGGCAGTGGACGCAAATCGTCGGATTGCCGCTCTTCCACCGCCGTGCGCAAACGCTCAAGCGGACGCAGCGCGGCGCTGACCGCAAACCACACAATCATCAGTGCGCCGATTGCCAACATGCCCAGACGCAGTAAGGTATCGGCCGCCAGACCGCGAGCCATGCTGACGCGCGCCTCGTCGGTTTCCGCCACACGGATTTCCGCCATGCCGTTCATGTTGGGTTCACTGACCGCTTTGAGCAAGCTGACCACGCGCACGTTCTGCCCTTGATACGTCGCGTTGTAGAACCGCGCCAGCGCCGGATAGTTATCGGTGCGCGGCGTTCCCGGAGGTGGCGCCGGCAGATTTTCGTAGCCGGAAATCAGCTTCTGATTGATGTCGTTGACCAGATAGAAAATCCGTCCGGCACTGTCGTAGGCGAAGGTATCGAGCGCCACGTAAGGCACGTCGAGGCTGAGACTGCCGTCGCGCTCGGAAAGGCCAGCGGCGATGGTCCGCGCCGAGGCCAGCAAAGTCCGGTCATAGGCCGTGTCGGCGGCTTCGCGACCGTTCCAGTAGGCGCTCAATCCGCTGGCCAGCATCAACACCACCAGCAGCAGCGCCAGGTTCCACAGCAACCGCCAGCGCAGACTGCTGGGCTTATGCATCGCGGCTTTCCAAGAGGTAGCCGAGACCACGGAAGGTCACGATAGCGACCGGCTGGCCATCGAGTTTCTTGCGCAAACGGTGCACGTAGATTTCGATCGCATCGGGGCTGGCCTCTTCGTCGAGACCGAAAACCTGGGAGGCCAGTTGTTCCTTGCTCATCACCCGGCCGGGACGGGCGATCAGGGCTTCAAGCACCGCTTGTTCGCGGGAGGTCAGAGTCAGTAGTTCTTCACCGAGAGTGAAGCGCCGGGTGTCGAGGTCATACGCCAACACTCCGCAACGCTGCAGGCGTTCACCGCCCAACACACTACGTCGGAGCAGGGCCTTGACCCGCGCTTCGAGTTCGGTGAGTTCGAAAGGCTTGGCCAGGTAATCGTCGGCGCCGAGGTTCAGGCCATGCACCCGATCCTTGACGTCGCTACGGGCCGTCAGCATCAACACCGGCAAGTTCTTGCCGCGAGCGCGCAGTCGCGCGAGCACCTCAAAACCATCCATGCGCGGCAAACCGACATCGAGAATCGCCATGGCGTATTCCTCGCTGCCGAGCGCCAGGTCGGCCGCCACGCCATCGTGCAGCACATCCACGGTCAAGCCGGTGCTCTTGAGCGCCTGGGCGACACTTTCGGCGAGCTGCAGATGGTCTTCGACGAGCAGGACACGCATGGATCTTTACCTCATTCAGGGATGGTCGACGCCATTCTTTGGCGCGGAGTTTACAGCGGCATCGGTCGCTGTGAAGCCTGAAAAAACGTGAAAGCCTTCTGAAAGGTTAGCGAAAGGTTAGCCCGTTAGAGTCGGACCACGGACAGTTTCGACTGCCGTCGCTGCTGCCACACAGCGATCCGAAAAACGCCTCGAAGCGTTTTCGACAAATAAGAACAATAAACGGAGTAAGTCATCCATGCAGTCCTTGCAGACCCAGGCTATCGCGCCTGCCCGCCTCTCCCGTTTCAGCAACACCGCCCTTGCCAGTGCCGCCGCGCTTGCCGGTTTTTCGCCGTTGAGCCAGGCCGACTTCATCGAAGACAGTACGGCCACGTTCGAAACCCGCAACATGTACTTCAACCGCGATTTTCGCGATGGCACCAGCGCCCAACAGTCAAAGCGTGACGAGTGGGCCCAGGGTTTCATGCTCAACCTGCAATCGGGTTACACCGACGGCACCGTGGGGTTCGGGGTCGATGCGCTGGGCATGCTGGGGGTCAAGCTCGATTCGAGTCCCGACCGTACCGGCACCGGCCTGCTGCCAACCCACGACGATGGCCGCGCGGCTGACGAATACTCCAAGCTGGGCCTGACCGGTAAAGTGAAAATCTCCGCCACGGAACTGAAAATCGGCAGCCTGATTCCGGAACTGCCGATCCTCAAGCCCAACGACGGGCGCATCCTGCCGCAGACGTTTGAAGGTGGCCTGCTGACCTCCAAAGAGATCAAGAACCTGACCTTCACCGGCGGGCGTCTGGAAAAAGCCAAGGACCGCGACAGCACCGACTTCGAGGACATCGCCCTCAACAACAAGAACAGCCGCTTCGCCGGTACGGTGGCCGGCAAGCACTTCGACTTTGGCGGCGTGGATTACAAGTTCACCGACAAAATCACCGGCAGTTACCACTTCGCGCAACTCGATGAAGTCTACAACCAGCACTTCCTCGGCGTGGTTGCCTCGCAACCGTTCGGGCCGGGCACGTTCGGCACCGATCTGCGCCTGGCCATCAGTGACGATGAGGGCCAGGCCCGTGGCGGCAAGATCGACAACAAATCGCTCAATGGTCTGGTGAGCTATGCCTTGAGCGGGCACAAGTTCAGCGCCGGCTATCAGCACATGTCCGGCGACAGTGCGTTTCCCTATGTGGATGGCGCCGACCCGTACCTGGTCAACTTCGTGCAGATCAACGACTTTGCCGGCGCCGAAGAGCGCTCCTGGCAGGCACGCTACGACTTTGACTTCGCCAAGCTCGGTGTACCGGGCCTGAGCTTCATGAGCCGTTACCTGAGCGGTGACAACATCAAGCTCAAGAACGGCGACGAGGGTAAAGAGTGGGAACGCAACACCGAAATCAAATACGTAGTACAAAGCGGCGCCCTCAAGGACGTCGCCGTTCGCCTGCGCAATGCCACCTACCGCTCCAACTACTCTGCTCGCGATGCCGATGAAGTGCGTCTGCTGGTGAGCTATAGCGTTGCCCTTTGGTAATTCAGTGCGTCGATAACAACAACTCCCAAGGAGACTTGAATGAACCTGTCAATGCGTAAACTAGCCCTCGCCGCCAGCGTCCTGCTGTTCACCGGCCAAGCGCTTGCCGAACCAAAACGCCCGGAATGCATCGCCCCGGCCTCGCCGGGTGGTGGTTTCGACCTGACCTGCAAACTGGCGCAGAGCGCGCTGGTCAACGAAAAACTGCTGACCAAACCGATGCGCGTAACCTACATGCCCGGTGGTGTCGGCGCGGTGGCGTACAACGCGGTGGTCGCCCAGCGCCCGGCGGATGCCGGCACGTTGGTCGCCTGGTCCAGTGGTTCGCTGCTGAATCTGGCTCAAGGCAAGTTCGGTCGTTTCGATGAAACCAACGTGCGCTGGCTGGCTGCCGTCGGCACCAGCTACGGCGCCATCGCGGTGAAAAGCGATTCGCCCTACAAGACCCTCGACGACCTCGTGCAGGCACTGAAGAAAGATCCGAGCAAAGTGGTCATCGGTTCCGGCGGCACCGTCGGCAGCCAGGACTGGATGCAAACCGCGTTGATCGCCAAGGCCGCCGGGATCAACCCGCGTGACCTGCGTTACGTTGCTCTCGAAGGCGGCGGCGAAATCGCCACGGCTCTGCTCGGCGGCCACATCCAGGTCGGCAGCACTGACATTTCCGACTCCATGCCACACATCCAGAGCGGCGACATGCGCCTGCTGGCGGTGTTCTCCGACAAGCGTCTGGACGAGCCGGAAATGAAGGACATTCCAACCGCTCGCGAGCAAGGCTATGACATCGTCTGGCCGGTGGTTCGCGGTTTCTACCTCGGGCCAAAAGTCAGCGACGAAGACTACGCCTGGTGGAAAGACTCCTTCGACAAACTGCTGGCTTCCCCCGAGTTCGCCAAGCTGCGCGACCAGCGTGAGTTGTTCCCGTTCGCCATGACCGGCCCGGAACTGGACACCTACGTGAAAAAGCAAGTTGCCGACTACAAAGTGCTGGCCAAAGAGTTCGGCCTGATCCAGTGATCGTCTCTGTCTAGTGGCCGCGGCTCCGTTTGGCGGAGCCGCGGCACAGGAGTTCCCCATGCTCTTACAACGCATTTTTGCTTCGGTGCTGTTGCTGGTCTGTCTCGGCCTCGCACTGATGGCATGGCCGTATCAAGCGGCTTTTTCCTACGAACCGGTAGGACCTCGGGCCTTTCCATTGCTGATGCTCGGCCTGATGGGGTCGGCCCTTTTGTACATGGTGTTTCGTCCCGCGCCGATCAAGCACAACGATGACGAGCCGCCACTGGACCGCGAAACCCTGACCAAAATCGGCATCTGCGTCGCGCTGTTGCTGGTGTTCGCCGGCACTTTCGAACCCCTGGGTTTCATCGTCGCCAGCATCATCACCGGTGTTCCGATGGCACGCCTGTATGGCGGCCGTTGGGTGCCGAGCATCGTGATCATCAGCCTGATGGCTGTCGGTCTGTACTTGCTGTTCGACCGTTTGATGGACGTACCGCTGCCCCTCGGCCTGCTCGGCGTTCTGGAGAACTGATATGGATACTCTTGGCTATTTGGGTCAGGGCTTCGGCGTCGCGCTCAGCCCGTACAACCTGGTGACCGCCCTCTGCGGCACCCTGATCGGTACCGTCGTCGGCCTGCTGCCGGGCCTGGGCCCGATCAATGGTGTGGCATTGTTGATCCCGATCGCATTCGCCCTCGGTCTGCCACCGGAGTCGGCGCTGATCCTGCTGGCGGCGGTGTACCTGGGTTGCGAATACGGCGGCCGGATCAGCTCGATCCTGCTGAACATTCCGGGCGAAGCGTCCACCGTGATGACCACCCTCGACGGCTACCCGATGGCCCGCAAAGGCCTGGCCGGTGTCGCACTGTCTTTGTCGGCGTGGAGTTCGTTCATCGGCGCGTTCATTGCCACCTGCGGCATGGTGCTGTTCGCCCCGCTGCTGGCGAAATGGGCGATTGCCTTCGGGCCGGCCGAATACTTCGTGTTGATGGTGTTTGCGATCGTGTGTCTGGGCGGCATGGCCGGCGACCGACCGTTGAAGACCTTTATCGCAGCGCTGATCGGTCTGTTCCTGTCGACCGTCGGAATCGATGCCAACAGCGGCGTCTATCGCTTCACTGGCGATAACATCCACCTGACTGACGGCATCCAGTTCGTCGTGTTGGTGCTGGGCCTGTTCTCCATCAGCGAAATCCTCCTGCTGCTGGAAAAAACCCACCACGGTCAGGAAGCGGTGAAAGCCACCGGCCGCATGATGTTCAACTTCAAGGAAGCGGCATCGGTGTTCGTGGTGAACATTCGTTGCGGCGTATTGGGCTTCATCATGGGCGTGTTGCCGGGTGCCGGTGCGACGCTGGCCAGCGCCGTGGCCTACATGACCGAGAAGCGCATCGCCGGTGCCAGCGGCAAGTTTGGTGAAGGTGACGCTCGTGGCCTCGCGGCGCCGGAAACCGCCATCGGCGGCGCGGCCTGCGGTGCGCTGGTGCCGATGCTGACCCTCGGCGTTCCAGGTTCGGGTACCACGGCGGTGATGATCGGCGCACTGTCGCTGTACAACATCACCCCGGGTCCGCTGTTGTTCCAACAGCAGCCCGATATCGTCTGGGGCCTGATCGCTTCGTTGTTCATCGCCAACGTGATGCTGGTGATCCTCAACATCCCGATGATCCGCATCTTCACCCGCATCCTTGCCGTGCCAAACTGGGCACTGGTGCCGGTGATCGCGATCATTACCGGGATCGGCGTCTACGCGGTGCACGCCACCACGTTCGACCTGTTCCTGATGATCGGTATCGGCATCTTCGGCTACATCCTGCGCAAGCTGGACTTCCCGCTGTCGCCGCTGTTGCTGGGTTTCATCCTCGGAGGTTTGATGGAGCAGAACCTGCGCCGTGCCCTGTCGATTTCCAACGGTGCGCTGGAAATCCTCTGGTCGAGCCCGATCACTTTCGGTTGCTGGGTCCTGACGGCGATCATGCTGCTGATGCCGCTGATCCGCATCTGGCGCAAACGTTCGGCCGCGCAACGCGCTATCGCCGATGTCTGATCGGGTCCCCTTCAAAAACTGGTGGGGAACCCCGCTGGTCGGCCTGCTGGGCGGTTACCTCGCCAGCCAGGTCGGCTGGCCTCTGCCGTGGATGGTCGGCTCGTTGCTGGCGATCATCCTCGTGCGCTGCCTGACACCGTGGCAACTCGCGGAAATCCCTGGCGGGCGCAAGTGCGGCCAGTGGATCGTCGGCATCGGCATAGGCCTGCACTTCACCCCGGTGGTGATGGAGCAGGTGCTGAGTCATTTCGGTTTGATCTTCTTCGGTGCGTTGGTCACCAGCCTGTCGGCGGTCGTCGGCGTGTGGCTGATGCGGCGTACCGGTGAAGATCGGGCCACTGCGTTCTTCTCCAGCATGCCTGGTGGTTCCGGGGAGATGGTCAACCTCGGTGCGCGTAATGGCGCGGTGCTTAGCCGTGTTGCGGCGGGGCAGAGTTTGCGCGTGCTGGTTGTCGTACTGTGTGTGCCGGCAGCCTTTAAATACCTGCTGGGCGACGGTGCACCGATTTCCCACGCCGGCAGCATTGATTGGCGCTGGCTGGCAATTCTGTTTCCGGCTGGCGCATTGGCGGCTTTGATCTGGGAACGTCTGCGTCAACCCAACCCGTGGTTATTCGGACCATTGCTGGTCAGTGCGGCGGTGAGTATCGGATGGGATCTGCACATCGGTTTGCCCAACGGTGGCAGCCAGATCGGCCAGTGGCTGATCGGCAGTGGGCTGGGCTGTCACTTCAACCGACAGTTTTTCCGTCGCGCGCCTTCGTTCATGGGCCGGACCTTGATCGGAACGGTGTTGACCATGTTGATCGCGACCGCAGCGGCGTTGGGCTTGAGTGCATTGACCCATCTGGACCTGCGTTCGCTGACATTGGGCATGATGCCCGGCGGGATTGCGGAGATGAGTTTGACGGCGGAAACCCTGCAACTGTCGGTGCCACTGGTGACGGCGATGCAGGTGATGCGGCTGCTGTTTGTGCTGTTTCTGGCGGAGCCGTTGTTCAAGTATTGGAACCGCAATCCGGATTCAGTCTGATAGACCGAGTCGCCTTCATCGCGGGCAAGCCCGCTCCCACAGTCTGTACTGGTCAGAGTCAGAAGCGAGGCTTTAGTCCCACCCACCCCTTCAAGTCTAAACATACAAGCGGGCTTGCCCGCGATGGGCGTGACTCGGTCTACTCGCTTAAACCGGCGGCAACCGCCACTCAATCGGCGTCTCGCCATTCTGTTCCAGAAACTTGTTGGTCCGGCTGAAGTGCCCGCAACCGAGGAAGCCGCGATAGGCCGACAGCGGTGACGGGTGCACCGACGTCAGCACCAGATGCTTGGTGGCATCGATCAGTTTCTGCTTGCTCTGCGCATGGGCGCCCCACAGCATGAACACCAGATGTGGCTGCTGCTCACTGACCACTTCAATGATCCGGTCAGTGAAAAATTGCCAGCCCTTGTCCTTGTGCGCATTGGCGTTTGCGCGCTCGACGGTCATGGTGGTGTTGAGCATCAACACGCCCTGCTCAGCCCAGCTCTGCAAGTAACCGTGACCGGGGATGTCGATGTTCAGGTCGCGCTTCAATTCTTTGTAGATATTCACCAGCGACGGCGGTGCCGGTACGCCCGGTTGCACCGAGAAGCACAAACCATGAGCCTGGCCCGGGCCGTGATACGGGTCCTGACCGAGGATGACGACCTTGACCTTGTCCAGAGGCGTGGAATTGAGCGCGTTGAAGATCATCGGCCCCGGTGGATAGATCTCCTTGCCGGCCGCCCGCTCCTGTTGCAGAAAGTTTCGCAACTCTGTCATGTAGGGCTGGTCGAATTCGGCACGCAAAGCCTCCTTCCAGCTCGGTTCGAGTTTGATACGGTCGTCAGCAGTCATGGTTACATCCGGCAAAAACAATGGGGCGAACCCTAGGAAAGCGCATCACGCTTGTCAATTGATCTGACACAGATCCGGCACTTTCCTACACAGCGATCATACTTAACCCTCAATTTCCCGATCGAGGTCACGATGAATCTGCACTTCGAAGAACTCACCGGCACCGACGGCGCCCGCATCGGCGTCGCCACGCTGGATGCCGAAAAATCGCTGAACGCGCTGTCCTTGCCCATGATCAACGCCTTGCGCGACCGACTGGATGCCTGGGCCAAAGAGCCGCAAATCGTTTGCGTGCTGCTGCGTGGCAACGGCGCCAAAGCCTTCTGCGCCGGCGGTGAAGTGCGCAGCCTGGTTGAGGCCTGCCGCGCCCATCCCGGCGAAGTGCCGCCCCTGGCCGCGCATTTCTTTTCCGCTGAATATCGCCTGGACTTCAGCCTGCACACCTATCCCAAACCGCTCATCTGCTGGGGGCACGGTTATGTGCTCGGCGGCGGCATGGGCCTGCTGCAAGGGGCAAACATCCGTATCGTCACGCCGAGCAGTCGGCTGGCCATGCCTGAGATCACCATCGGTCTGTACCCGGATGTCGGCGCCAGTTGGTTCCTGTCGCGATTGCCCGGCAAGCTCGGATTGTTCCTCGGCCTGACCGGCGCCCACATGAACGCTCGTGATGCGATCGACCTGGACCTGGCCGACCGCTTCCTGCTCGATGAGCAACAGGAACAGCTGATCGAAGGCCTGCTGCAATTGAATTGGCAGGAACAGACACCGATGCAGCTCAACAGTCTGCTCAAGGCGTTGCAACAGGAAGCCGTCGCAGAGATGCCCGAGCCCCAATGGCTACCGCGACGCCAGCGCATTGATGAATTGCTGGATGTCAGCGATGTGCGTTGCGCGTGGAAGGCCATCAGCCCATTGCGCGATGACACCGACCTGCTGCTTAGTCGCGCCGCGCGGACCATGAGTGAAGGCTCACCGCTGACCGCTCATCTGGTCTGGGAACAGATCGCCCGCGCCCGGCACCTGTCACTGGCTGAAGTCTTTCAGATGGAATACACGCTGAGCCTCAATTGCTGTCGTCATCCGGAGTTCAGCGAAGGCGTGCGTGCACGGTTGATCGACAAGGATCAGAAGCCGCATTGGCACTGGCCGGACATCAACAATGTGCCGGATGCGGTGGTGGAGGCGCATTTCCACAAGGTGTGGGAAGGTCGACACCCGTTGGCGGATTTGTCGGAGTATTGAATTCCGGACATAAAAAAGCGGCGCTTGATGCGCCGCTTTTTTATGGACGGTTAACGGTGACTTCCCCGGCCGTCGTGATCGCCGCGTCCGTTATGGTCGCCTCGACCGCCATGGTTGTTGTTGCGCCCGCCATTGCCACGGTAGTCATTGTTCCAGCCGCCACGGTTGCGGCCGTCCCAGCCATGATTCTGGTGCGCCCGGTAGTCGGATCGCGACGGGTAGTAACGGGGTGCCGATTGGTAATAGCGCGGCGCCGGTTGATAGACCCGAGGCTGGTGGTAGTAGCGCGGCGTTGGCTGATAATAGCGCGCAGGTGGTGCGTAGTAACGGGCTGGCGGTGCGTAATAACCGCCATTGGAATAGTAGGAATTACCGCCAGCGTAATAAGCCGGCGCTGGTGAGGTGTAAACCTCGGAACTGTAGTAACTGACTCCTCCATCGGAATAAGGCACGCATCCACCAAGGGACAAACCCGATACAGCAATCAGTAGAATTGTTCGCAGCTGTTTTAGACAGAGCATGGCGGCCTCCTGGACCGCGAGTGAGCCACACCAGCGACGCTGGCAGGCGACAGTCAATTATTCGCTGACTGTCGAAAGATCAGACATCGAATTCGGAATCTGGTGCGTTCTCGCAACAAGTTGAAACATCTCGCCGATGAAAGGTTTTTCATCTATTCACGCGCTGATTAATGGTGCCCGTGGCGATATCCACCGCCGTAATAACGAGGCCCGTGGCCGCCCCAATTGTAATAGCGATAGCCACCATAAAAGCGTGGGCCACCGTAGTAATAGCGCGGGCCGTAATAGTAGGAATAAGGCGAATAGCCAGGGTAGTAATAAGGCGAGGAGTACACATCGTAGGAGCCGGCATAGTAATAACAACCGGACAACCCCAGACCGAGAACAGCACCGAGCAACAGTCGACGAAACATGGCGGCCTCCTGAAAGACCCGCAGCCGGTACAGGCCGACTGACACCTGTTTTGACTGGCATTCTCCGATCTAGTGCCGGATCGCTCCGAGCTTCAGATCAGCGGCCGATGACGCTGCATCTCAGTGCATCGGTGCACCATCACAAAGCAGCCCGACCTTTACCCCCGCCTCTCGATTCTTCAACACCCCCGCGCTAGACGCATTTTCCGAACTTGGCACGCCTCTCGCTTTAGCAACCACGTGCAAGGAGTCATCACAGGTTCGCGGCACCACAATTTGCAATGGCTGACTAGGGTTCCGGCTCGCAATCTCGAGTGACTGGTCCGAGAGTTGGCGACCTCCAGTTGAGGTTACACGGCGGGACAAAAGCCCGGGAGACAAGCCACCGTTCGCGGTGCCGCGTTGCCTCCTGCCCGCCCTTGATCAACTGGAGATTTCGAAATGTCCCGACTACGTTTCCCCGCCTTGCTCGCCGCTGCATTTGCAGCGTTGCTCTGCACCCAGTCCCAGGCCGCACCGAAAGACCACTTCAGCGTCTGTTGGACGATCTACGCCGGCTGGATGCCGTGGGAATACGCCGGCAGCCAAGGCATCGTCGACAAATGGGCGAAGAAATACGGCATCAAGATCGATGTAGTGCAGCTCAACGACTACGTCGAATCGATCAACCAATACACCGCCGGCCAGTTCGACGGCTGCACCATGACCAACATGGATGCGCTGACCATTCCAGCCGCAGGCGGCGTCGACAGCACCGCACTGATCGTCAGCGACTTCTCCAACGGCAACGACGGCATCGTGCTCAAGGGCGAAGGCAAGAAAGTCGCCGACCTCAAGGGCATGGACGTCAATCTGGTCGAGCTTTCGGTATCCCATTACCTGCTGGCTCGGGCCCTGGATTCGGTGGACCTCACCGAGAAAGACCTGAAAGTGATCAACACCTCCGACGCCGATATCTCGGCCGCCTTCAACACCGATCAAGTCAACGCCGTCACCACCTGGAACCCGATGCTCTCGGACATCAAGGCCAAGCCTGCGGTGACCGAAGTCTTCAACTCCAGCCAGATCCCCGGCGAAATCATGGACATGATGGTGGTCAACAGCGCCACCCTCAAAGACAACCCGGCCCTGGGCAAAGCATTGACCGGCGCGTGGTTCGAAGTGGTCGAGTTGATGAACGCGAAAAACGCCGCCAGCAAAGCTGCACTCGAACACATGGCCAAAGCCTCGGGCACCGACCTTGCAGGTTTCCAGGCACAACTGGACACCACCAAGCTGTTCGCCACGCCGAAAGAAGCCCTGGCGTTTTCCACCAGCAAGCAACTGCCGGAAACCATGCGCAAGGTCGCCGAGTTCTCCTTCCAGCACGGCTTGCTGGGTGAAGGCGCCAAGGACACCAGCGCGGTCGGCATGGCCTTCGCCAACGGCGTGACCAGCGGCGACAAGGGCAACCTCAAGCTGCGCTTCGACCCGAGTTACGTGCAAATGGCCGCCGACGCCAAGTTGTAAGAAGAGGACTTGGCCATGCGCCTGATCAATCGCCACCCGGATCGCCCGAGTCGCCTGTTGCTGGTGATCCTGCCGTTCGCCCTGGTGCTGTTCGCCTACTTCATGGGCTCGGCCGAGCGACTGGCGGACAACCCCAATGACAAGCTGTTGCCCAGCGCTGTGCAAATGACCGACGCGGTAAAACGCCTGGCGTTTGTGGCCGACGGCCGCACCGGTGAATACGTGCTGTGGCAGGACACCGCCTCCAGCCTGCGACGCCTGGCCATCGGCTTGGGCATCAGTGCGCTGGCCGGGCTGTGCCTGGGCATGGCGTCCGGCACCTTGCCGCTGTTCGGCGCGCCGTTGTCGCCGTTGCTGACGGTGCTGTCGATGGTGCCGCCGCTGGCGATCCTGCCGATTCTGTTCATCGTGTTCGGGTTGGGCGAGTTGTCGAAAGTGATGCTGATCGTAATCGGCATCACCCCGGCACTGGCCCGTGATCTGGAACAGCGCGCCCGGGAAATTCCCGTGGAACTGCTAATCAAGGCCCAGACCCTCGGCGCTTCCACCTGGACCTTGATGCTTCGCGTAGTGCTGCCGCAATTGCTGCCACGCCTGTTGATCTCGCTGCGCTTGATGCTGGGCTCGGCATGGCTGTTCCTGATTGCCGCCGAAGCCATTGCCTCTACTGATGGCCTCGGCTACCGGATTTTCCTGGTGCGCCGCTACCTGGCGATGGACGTGATCCTGCCGTACGTGGTGTGGATCACCCTGCTCGCCTGGCTGATGGATTGGGGCCTCAAGCGCCTGACCCAGCGTGCGTTCCCTTGGTACGAAGGAGCCCGGGCATGAGCTTCATCACCGTGAAAAACGTCTGGCAGCAATACGCCGATCAGATTGTGCTCGAAGGCCTGAACCTGAGCGTCAACGAGGGTGAGTTCTGCACGCTGGTGGGCGCGTCCGGTTGCGGTAAATCGACCTTCCTGCGCCTGCTGCTCGGCCAGGAACAAGCCAGTCGCGGCGAGATCCTGCTCGACGGTCAGCCGCTGGCCGGTGAGCCGGATGCCAGCCGTGGCGTGGTGTTCCAGCGCTACTCGGTGTTCCCGCATCTGAGCGTGCTGGACAACGTCGCCCTCGGCCTCGAACTGCCGCGCTCGCCATTGCTCGGTCGCTTGTTCGGTAACGCGAAAAAAGACGCCCGCGAACAGGCCTCGGTGCTGCTGCACAAAGTCGGTCTCGGGCATTCGCTGGACAAGTACCCGGCGCAGCTTTCCGGTGGCATGCAACAACGGTTGGCTATCGCCCAGGCGCTGATCATGAAGCCCCGCGTGTTGCTGCTCGACGAACCGTTCGGCGCCCTCGATCCGGGCATCCGCAAAGACATGCACGCCTTGCTGCTGGAACTGTGGCGCGAGACGCAACTGACGGTGTTCATGGTCACCCATGACCTGTCCGAAGGTTTCAGCCTCGGTACGCGTTTGTTGGTGTTCGACAAGGTCCGCATCGACCCGCACGCCCCCGGCGCCTATGGCGCGCGCATCACCTACGACATCCCTTTGAACAGCGACCGCCGCGCCACCCGTGCCGCCGTCGACGCCTTGCCGGTGCAACTGGCGGGCACGCTTCGTATCGCTTAGAGGAATTTTGACAATGACTGATTCGACTCAACTGTTCCCACCGTTCGCCGAAGAAATGCTCCCCGGCGGCGGCCATCGTTCCTTCGTTTTGAAACGCGGCCAACTGCTGCGCCTGACAGATATTCGCGGCGGCGCCAACGCCAGCCTGACACTGCTCAACGCCAATGAAAAAACCGAGCGCCTGAACCTGCCCGACAGCCTCAAATGCCAACACACCGCCAAGCTCACCACCGGCCATTGCCTGTACTCGGACATGGGTCGTGTGCTGGCTGCGATCACCGCTGATACCTGCGGCTGGAGCGACAGCCTCGGCGGCGTGCTCTGCGCTGAAGAGGTCGCCGAAAAATACGGTGCGGGCCGCTATCAGGAACTGCGCAACGGCTTCTTCCGCAACGGTACCGACAATCTGCTGGTTGAACTGGGCAAGTGGGGTTTGGGCCTGTCGGACTTGCTGATGACCCTGAACCTGTTCAGCCGCGTCAACGTCGATGACGCCGGGCGCTTCCATTTTGTCGAGGGTAACTCCAAGGCTGGCGATTACATCGAGTTGTACGCACCGATGGACACGCTGGTGGTGCTCACCGCCCTGCAGCATCCGATGGATCCATCGCCGGAGTACGCACCAAAACCACTGAAGCTCAGCTGGATGAACGCCGACGCCAGCGTCGCCGAACACTGCCGCACGTCGCGCCCGGAAAACGAGCGCGGCTTCATCAACACCGACCGTCTGTTCGCCTGAGGATCGCTGCCATGTCACTCGCTATCGCCACCGCTCCACAGTCGCCTGAAACGGCCGTATACCGCGCCACCATCCCCGCCGGCGAACCCTGGCTGATGGAGGTCAAGGCCGGCCAGACATTGCGCATCCTCGATCTGGAAGGCAATCAGGCCGTCGACACGCTGTTCTACAGCGTCGCCAACCCGAAAGAACGCTACGACGTGCAACGCACTTTGCGCCGGCAGAACAGCGTGTACCTGAGCACCGGCAGCGTGCTGTATTCCAACCTCGGCAAGCCGATGCTGACCATCGTCGCCGACACTTGCGGGCGTCACGACACCCTCGGTGGCGCCTGCGCGCAAGAGAGCAACACCGTGCGCTACGCCCTGGAAAAACGCTACATGCACAGCTGCCGCGACAACTATCTGCGTGCCTGCGTGCATGACGGGCGGTTGGGAAAAGGCGACATCGGGCCGAACATCAATTTCTTCATGAACGTGCCGGTCACCGCTGATGGGGGGCTGACCTTTGAGGATGGTATTTCCGCACCGGGCAAATACGTCGACCTGCGCGCCGAGATGGATGTGATCGTGCTGATCTCCAACTGCCCGCAGCTGAACAACCCGTGCAACGCCTACAACCCGACGCCTGCGGAGCTGCTGGTATGGAACTGAAATTTTCGCGGTTGCGGCGTTGGTTGTTTGCCCTGTGCCAGGCCCGTTCCGGGCAGTGCATTAAATAACCCACCCCTGTAGGAGCTGCCGAAGGCTGCGATCTTTTGATCTTAAAAAATCAAAGTCAAAAGATCGCAGCCTTCGGCAGCTCCTACGGGGGATGGTGCCAGTTTCTGTCATCCGGGACGGCCCGGGGGACTGTCAAAAAACTGCGGGACGGCCCGCATCCCCATCAGGGGTTATGCCATGTTCGAAAAAGTCCTGATTGCCAACCGTGGCGCCATCGCCTGTCGCATTCTGCGCACCCTGCGTGAGCTCGAAGTACAGGGCGTTACCGTGTACTCCGAAGCCGATGCCGCCAGCTTGCACATCCTGCAAGCCGAGGAGGCCCACAGCCTCGGTGAAGGCGCGGCCGCCGGCACTTACCTGGCGGTGGATAAAATCCTCGCCATCGCCAAATCTGCGGGCGCTACGGCAATCCATCCCGGCTACGGTTTTCTCTCGGAAAACGCCGCGTTCGCCGAAGCTTGCGAAGCCGCCGACATCGCCTTCATCGGCCCTACGCCCGAACAGCTTCGCGTATTCGGCCTCAAGCACACCGCTCGCGCACTGGCCAAGCAACATGGCGTGCCATTGCTTGAAGGCACCGAGCTGCTGGACAGCCTCGACGCAGCCCTGATCGCGGGTGAACACGTCGGCTACCCGGTGATGCTCAAAAGCACCGCTGGCGGTGGCGGCATCGGCATGCGCGTGTGTCGCAGTGCGGCGGAGTTGCGCGAGTCCTTCGAAGCGGTCAAACGCCTGGGCCAGAACAATTTCAGCGACGCCGGGGTGTTCATCGAGAAATACATCCAGCGCGCTCGGCATCTGGAAGTGCAGGTGTTCGGCGACGGTCATGGTGAAGTGATCGCCCTCGGCGTGCGCGATTGCTCGGTGCAACGCCGCAACCAGAAAGTCCTCGAAGAAACCCCCGCGCCGAACCTGCCCGACGGCATGGCCGAAGAGCTGTGTGCAGCGGCGATCAAACTGGCCAAAGCGGTGAGTTACCGCAGCGCCGGCACTGTGGAATTCGTGTTCGACAGCGAGACCCAGCGTTTCTATTTTCTGGAAGTGAACACTCGCTTGCAGGTGGAACACGGCGTCACCGAACAGGTGTGGGGCGTTGATCTGGTGCGCTGGATGGTGCAACTGGCGGCCGGTGATTTGCCGCCGCTGGGTGAACTGATCAGGGGTTTGAAAGCGGACGGCCATGCGATTCAGGCGCGGCTGTATGCAGAAGATCCGGGGCGGGATTTTCAGCCGAGCCCGGGCTTGCTCACTGCTGTGAATTTCCCACCAGCCAATGGCATTCAACTGCGCATCGACACGTGGGTCGAGGCCGGGTGTGAGATTCCGCCGTACTTCGACCCGATGATCGCCAAGGTCATCAGCTGGGCACCGACTCGCGAAGAGGCCCGCGCCGATTTGCATCAAGCCCTCGGCGACAGCCAGCTGTATGGCGTGGAAACCAACCGCGATTACCTGCGGCAGATTCTGCTCGATGCGCCCTTCGCCAGCGGCCAGCCATGGACCCGTTGCCTGGAAGGTCTGGTGTATCAGGCCCATACGTTCGAGGTGATCAGCGCCGGCACCCAGACCAGCGTGCAGGACTATCCCGGTCGCCTCGGCTACTGGGCAGTCGGCGTGCCGCCGTCGGGACCGATGGACAGTCGCGCATTGCGTCTGGGCAACCGTTTGCTGGGCAACGACGAAGGCGCGGCAGCGCTGGAAATCACCATGAGCGGGCCGTTGTTGCGCTTCAACTGCGATGCCGTGGTGGCGGTGACCGGGGCGGTGATTCCGTTGACATTGAACGGTGAAAACGTGCCGATGAACACTGGGCTGCAGATTGCGGCGGGGGCGACGTTGAGCCTCGGGACCATCGCAGGCGCCGGTGCGCGCAGCTACCTGTGCCTTCGCGGTGGCCTGCAAGTGCCGGACTATCTGGGCAGCAAAAGCACCTTCACGCTTGGTCAGTTTGGTGGTCATGGCGGTCGCGCGTTGCGGGCCGGCGACGTGTTGCATGTACCCGCCTTGCTTGACCGCAGCGCCGGTCAACAACTGGACGATGAACAGGTCACCGAGCTACCGGCAGTGCGGCAAATTCGAGTGATCTACGGTCCCCACGGTGCGCCGGAATACTTCACTGAAAACTACATCGGCACGTTCTTCGCCACGCAGTGGGAAGTGCATTTCAACTCCAGCCGCACCGGCGTGCGTCTGATCGGACCGAAACCGGAATGGGTGCGTGCCGACGGTGGCGAGGCCGGTTTGCATCCATCGAATATTCATGACAATCCGTATGCAATCGGCGCGGTGGATTTCACCGGTGACATGCCGGTGATCCTCGGCCCCGATGGCCCGAGCCTTGGCGGGTTCGTGTGCCCGGTGACGGTGATCGAGGCGGATCTTTGGCAGTTGGGGCAGTTGAAGGCTGGGGACAAGGTGCAGTTCTTGCCGGTCGATATCAAAACCGCCCGCAACCTCGCCTTGAAATGGACTCCCCCCTGTAGGAGTGAGCCTGCTCGCGATGAGGACATCGCATCCGAAATTTCTTTGACTGAAACACCGCAATCGCGAGCAGGCTCACTCCTACAGTGGATTGTGTCGCCTGTGGTGTTGGATTTGGGCCAGGACGATACGCGGCTGGTGGCACGCCTTTCCGGCGACACCCACCTGTTGCTGGAAATCGGCGCCCCCGAACTGGACCTCGTCCTGCGCTTCCGCGCCCACGCCCTGATGCAAGCCCTGGAAAGCAAACACTTGCACGGCGTGATCGACCTCACGCCCGGCATCCGCTCACTGCAAATCCACTACCAACCCGAACAACTACCACAGGCCGATCTGCTCGGCATCATCGCCGGTGAATGGGACGCGGTGTGCGCCGCGAAGGACCTGCAAGTACCGTCGCGCATCGTGCACTTGCCGCTGTCCTGGGACGACCCGGCGTGTCAGTTGGCGATCGAAAAATACATGACCACCGTGCGCAAGGACGCACCGTGGTGCCCGAGCAATCTGGAGTTCATCCGCCGCATCAACGATTTGCCGAACCTCGATGAGGTGCAGCGCACAGTATTCGACGCCAGTTATCTGGTGATGGGTCTGGGCGACGTTTACCTCGGTGCGCCGGTGGCCACCCCACTCGACCCGCGCCATCGCCTGGTGACCACCAAGTACAACCCGGCCCGCACCTGGACCGCCGAGAACTCGGTGGGCATCGGCGGTGCTTACATGTGCGTGTACGGCATGGAAGGCCCCGGCGGTTATCAGTTTGTCGGCCGCACCTTGCAGATGTGGAACCGCTACCGCGACGTGGCCGCGTTCGATGGCAAACCATGGCTGCTGCGCTTTTTCGATCAGATCCGTTTCTATCCGGTCAGCGCTGATGAACTGCTGCGTATTCGCCGGGATTTCCCCCTTGGGCGCTTCGACCTGAACATCGAACACAGCCAGCTGAACCTGGCGGATTACCAGGATTTTCTGACGAAAGAGGCCCAAACCATCGGCGCTTTTCGCGATCAGCAACAAGCTGCATTCAACGCCGAGCGCGAGCGCTGGATCGCCAGCGGCCAAGCGCATTTCGACAGCGAGGAACTGGCCCCGGAAGCGACCGAAGACGCACCGCTGGGCAGCGGTCAACAGAGCGTCGACAGCCACATCGCCGGCAACCTCTGGCAGGTTCAGGTCGAGACCGGCAGTCGGGTCGAGGCCGGTGATGTGCTGGTGATTCTGGAGTCGATGAAGATGGAAATCCCCGTGCTCGCGCCGATGGCCGGCGTGGTCCGCGAGATTCGCGTGCAACCCGGTTCGGCCGTGCGCGCCGGACAGCGCGTCGTGGTGCTGGAACTCGACTGAACCCATTTTGAAAAGGACTCACGCCATGAACATCAATCTGCAACTCGACGCCCTGCGCAACGCTTACCGCGACGGCAGCACCACGCCCCGGCAACTGCTGCTGAACCTGCGGGACAAAGCCGCCGCGCTGAACCCGGACTATCACTTGTTCATTCACTTACTGAGTGTCGATGAACTGGAACCGCACCTCGCCGCCCTCGACGGTCGCGAAATCGACAGCCTGCCGCTGTACGGCGTGCCGTTCGCGATCAAGGACAACATCGATCTGGCGGGCATTCCGACCACAGCGGCGTGCCCCGCATTTGCTTATATACCTGAACGCTCGGCAACCATCGTCGAGCAACTGCTGGCGTTGGGCGCGGTGCCATTGGGCAAGACCAATCTCGATCAATTCGCCACTGGTCTCAATGGCAGTCGCTCGCCCTATGGCGCGTGCCCGAACAGCGTGTTGCCGGAGTATCCATCGGGTGGCTCTAGCGCCGGTTCTTCGCTTGCGGTGGCGCTCGGTGTCGCGAGTTTTTCGTTGGGCACCGACACCGCAGGCTCCGGACGCGTGCCGGCGGCGTTGAACAATCTGGTGGGAATGAAAGCCACCAAAGGTTTGATTTCCACCGCTGGGGTGGTGCCGGCCTGCCGCACGCTGGATTGCGTGACCACGTTTACAGCCACAGCCCAGGAAGCAAGTCAGTTACTGGCATTGACCGCCAGACTCGATCCACGGGACGAATACAGCCGCAGCAATCCGCTGTGGAATGACGGCTCGGCATTCGGCGCACCGCGTCCGTTCCGCTTCGGCGTGCCCCGCGCGCTAGACCTGGAATTTTTCGGTTGCGCTGAAGGACCGCTGTTGTTCGGTGGTGCGATCGATCAACTAAAGCGCTTGGGCGGCGAAGCGGTGGAACTGGACCTGACGCCGTTTCTTGAAGCGGCACGCCTGCTTTACGAAGGCCCATGGGTGGCCGAGCGCTACAGCGTCGCTGGCGAACTGATGGAACAAAATCCCCAAGCCGTGTTGCCGGTGATCCGCGCCGTACTGGCCAAGGCGCCGGTCGTCAACGGCGTGCAAACCTTCCGTGCCCAGTATCGACTGCAAGCGTTGAAAGCGCTGTGCGACAAAGCGCTGGATGGACTCGATTGCGTGGTTACGCCAACCATTGGCCGCCCGGTCACCCTGGCAGAACTCGACGCCGAACCGGTGCTGCGCAACTCCGAACTGGGCTACTACACCAACTTCATGAACCTGCTCGACTACGCCGCCATCGCCGTGCCGAGCGGTTTCATGGGCAACGGTTTGCCGTGGGGCGTGACGCTGTTTGGACGTGCGTTCACCGATCAATATCTGTTGAGCGTGGCGGATGGTTTGCAGCGCCAGCAGATTTCGGCTGCACCTGCGTCGACGACTGTTGCACGCAATGACCGTGCGCGGCTGGTGGTCTGCGGCGCCCACCTGGACGGCTTGGCGCTGAACTGGCAGCTCAAGCAGCGCGGCGCCCGATGGGTGGAAACGACATTCAGCTCACCTGACTATCAACTCTACGCCCTGGCCGGTGGCCCACCGTTTCGTCCGGGCATGGTCCGGGTGAAGGACGGCGGCGTATCGATTGCCGTGGAAGTGTGGGAATTGCCGAGCAGTGAGTTGGGCTCGTTCCTGACCGGGATTCCGGCACCGCTGGGGTTGGGCAAGGTGCAATTGGCGGATGGCCGGTGGGAGAGCGGGTTTATCTGTGAGGCGTATGGGCTGGAGGGGGCGACCGACATCAGCCACCTCGGCGGATGGCGTGCCTACCTTAAAAGCCTCGCCTGACAACAATCCTGTAGGAGCTGCCGAAGGCTGCGATCTTTTGATTCTGTTTTTAAAGATCAAAAGATCGCAGCCTTCGGCAGCTCCTACAGGGACGGGTGTAACCATTAAGGAATGTAGGAACGACCATTCGCGGCGCACATAGAGCAGTTATTTCCGGGCAGTGCCACTAGAATGCATGCCATCGGAATACTGACAATGGAATTGCCATGCCGCTTCGCTCACCGCTGTATTCTCAACGTTCGTTGGTCCTTACGCTGGTCGCGTTGCTGGGCGCGGGTTTCCTCGCCACGTCATTCCTCAGTTACTACGCTTCGCGGGCGTCGATCCGCGACAACATCGTCAACACCGAACTGCCGCTGACATCCGACACGGTCTATTCGGAAATCCAGAAAGACCTCGTCAGACCGATCCTGATTTCCTCGATGATGGCCCGCGACACCTTCATGCGCGACTGGGTGGTCAACGGTGAAAAAGATTCCGACCAGATGACCCGCTACCTCAACGAGGTCATGACCCACTACGGCGCCTACACCGCGTTCTTCGTCTCCAACACCAGCCTGACTTACTACCACGCCAAGGGCGTACTCAAGCAGGTCAAGGCCACGGAACCGCGCGATGCCTGGTACTTTCGTGTGCGCGACATGAAGGATCCCTACGAGATCAACGTCGACCCGGACCTCGCCAACAAGGACAACCTGACCGTCTTCATCAATTACAAAGTCCACGACTACAACGACCGTTTCATCGGCGCTGCGGGTGTCGGGCTGACGGTCGATGCGGTGATAAAACTGATCGACAAATACCAGCAGCGCTACCAGCGTAGCGTGTACTTCGTCGACACGTTTGGACGCGTGGTGCTGACCGGCGCAGAGGGTGGGCCGGATGGCGCACGTATCGGGCAAACCCTGGGCGAACTCGACAGCATGAAGAACCTGGTCAGCCAGTTGCCAAAACCCCACAGCGGCAGCTACGAATATTCCGGCGAAGGCCAGGGACATTTCCTCAACGTTCGTTTCATCCCCGAGCTGAACTGGTACCTGTTCGTCGACAAACGCGAAGACGGCGACCTCAGTGACATCCGTCGCTCGCTGTACCTCAACCTGCTGATCTGCCTGATCGTCACGTTGACCGTGCTGGCCCTGCTCAATCGGGTGATCAAGCGCTATCAGCACAAGATTCAGGCCCAGGCCACCCTCGACAGCCTGACTGACCTGCCCAACCGTCGCGGTTTCGACCTGCTGGCCGCGCAAGCGATGCACGAGGCTCAGCGCGAGCCGAAACCGCTGACGGCGTTGTTGCTGGATCTGGACCACTTTAAGGCCTTGAACGACACCTACGGTCATCTGGCCGGCGATCAGGTGCTGATCGGCTTCGCCCGCGACCTGGAGAGCTGCCTGCGGCACTCCGACATCGTCTGCCGCTGGGGCGGTGAAGAATTCATCGTGCTGCTCAAGGACACCGACGGTGAGACCGGTCTGATGATCGCCGAGAAAATTCGTCATCATGTCGAACAACAGCGATATGCATACAACGGCAGCACCCTGCATCTGACCGTCAGCATCGGCCTGACCACCCTGCAAACCGACGATACCTTGCACACCCTACTGTCGCGGGCTGATCATGCGATGTACCGGGCCAAACAAAGTGGCCGCAACCGAACTTGTGTGGAAAAGCCTTACTCCAGCTATGAACCCGCCTGACCTCTGCCCCGCCTGCGGCGCACCCAACGACTGCGCCCTGGCCGACCCGCGAACCGCTGACCGGGCGTGCTGGTGCTACGGCGTCAGCATCGACCCGGCAGTGCTTGAAGCGCTGCCCGCCGAACTGCGCAACGCCTCGTGCCTGTGTCCGCGCTGTGCTGAAGTCGAAGTGCAGTTGCAAGCAGCGGCGCGGCCGATCACGTAAGATGCGCAGCCCTTTCTTCGCCGATCCTTAGCCATGCGCGTCGACCGTTTCCTCAGCAACCTGCCCCGCTTCAACCGTAAGCAGGTGCGCCTGTTGCTGGTCGAAAAGCGCGTCCGGATTGACGGAAATATCGTCAGCGACCCGCACAGCGAAGTCCGCGAGTTCAGCCGCGTCGAGGTCGACGACGAATTGCTGCAAGTCGGCAAACCGTTGCGCCACTTCATGCTGAACAAACCCGCCGGTTGCGTCAGTGCCACCCGCGATCCTCAACACCCGACCGTGCTCGACCTGATCCACGAACCGGACAAGGGCGAACTGCACATCGCCGGGCGCCTGGATTTCAACACCACCGGCCTGATGCTGATCACCAACGACGGCAGCTGGTCGCGCCGCCTGACCCAACCGCAGACCAAATTGCCGAAGATCTACTACGTTGAAACCGAGCAGGACATCGGCCCCGAATACGCGATCACCTTCAACGAAGGGCTGTACTTCGCGTTCGAAGACCTCACCACCCAACCGGCCGGGCTAGAGCTGCTCGGGCCGAAGTCGGCACGCCTGAGTATCGTCGAAGGCCGCTATCACCAGGTGAAGCGCATGTTCGGCCACTTCAACAACAAAGTGATGCGCCTGCACCGCGAACGCATGGGCCCCTTGGTGCTCGACGATGCGTTGAAACCGGGCGAATACCGCCCACTGACCGATGAAGAGATCGGATTGATCTAAGCAGCCTACCGCTCAGCAGAAGTTGTCGAACAATTTACCAAAGGCACTTGCGCAATGATGTGACCCCTGCTTGAATCAGGACGTCGGCCGAAATGTGACCGACGAGTCACAACATACTTCTAAGAAACTTTTTGCCGGTAGGAACCCTTTGGTTCCGGCCTCACCCGGCAGACTGCCCGCCAATAACAATACCCGTCGACCGGACTGCACTGGATCGACATGGGCCTCCAAATTCCAGGCATATGCCTACCTGTCACAAAGCTCGTGCAATCTCTTTTGCGCGCATACCCGCTTGCCAGGAGTCTTATGACATGAGGCCAGAAATCGCTGTGCTGGATATACAGGGTCAGTATCGGGTTTACACGGAGTTCTATCGCGCAGACGCCGCAGAGAAGACCATTATCTTGGTCAACGGCTCGATGGCCACGACTGCGTCGTTTGCACAAACCGTGAAAAACCTTCACCCGCAGTTCAACGTGGTTTGCTACGACCAGCCCTACGCGGGCAAGTCAAAAGCCCACAACCTGCATGAGAAAATGCTCACCAAGGAAATCGAAGGGCAGATCCTCCTGGAGCTGATCGACCACTTCGCCGCCGAACACGTGCTGTCGTTTTCCTGGGGTGGTGCCGCGACCATGGTCGCGCTGTCGCAACAGCCACGACGCATCGAAAAAGCCGTGATCAGCTCGTTCTCCCCGGAAATCAACTCGCACATGCTCGACTACCTCGAGCGCGGCGTCGATTACCTCGGCAGCCGGGACGGCGACCGGGTCGGCAACCTGGTGAACAGCACCATCGGCAAACACCTGCCAACGTTATTCAAGCGCTTCAATTATCGGCACGTCAGTTCCCTGGCCGAGCATGAATACGGGCAGATGCACTTCCACATCAGCGACCTGCTGCACAGTGATCGCCAGTGCTTTTTCAAAGCCGCACAGAAAATCAACGTGCCGGTCCTGTTCATGAACGGCGAGTGGGACGAATACACCGCCGCCGATGGCGCCCGGTTGTTCGCCAACCACGTGCAACACGCCACCTTCACCACTCTTGAAGCCACCGGCCACTTTCTCGACATGGAACACAAAGCCGCCTGCCGAGACAGCCGCAACGCACTGATGGGGTTCCTGAAACCGGCACAGCACGAAAGCCGACCGCGTTACCACTACGTCCAGGACCACCATGCATTGTCCATCTGAAACAGCGTCATCGCGAGCAAGCTTCGCTCTACAGTGTTGAACGCATTCCTGTAGATGCGAGGCTCGCCCGCGACAGACCGTCATGCGGTCGATGCCCCGTGTCATCTGCGCTAAAGCCGTCTGGTATAAAGAAAAACTTCATTTCCACGCGCACATCTGGTACAAAGTCACCGCTCTGAGCGGGTGTCGTATAATGGCATTACTCCAGCTTCCCAAGCTGATAACGAGGGTTCGATTCCCTTCACCCGCTCCAATCGAATTTTGGTCTCACGTTAAGAGGGTTTTGACGGGGGATGTAGAGACAGAAAAAACCGGCCTTGATGGCCGGTTTTTTTATGGGCGCGATTTGGTTCGCTTTTCCATAAACGGAAAATTAGCGTTTTTCCGCAAGATCTGCGTTTTGTTAACGTTTTACTTGTCTCGGTAACGAATTTCGTCCTTGAAATCGGTAGCAACAAATACCTTATACCGGCTACTGATCTTTTTTCATACGATCCGACGGCCCCACACCCAGTAAGGCCAGCTCAACGTAGAGACTGTGTGATGAACATTAAACCTATTCGCAGCCAAGAAGACCTGACCGCTGCACTTGCCCGTGTTGAGCAATTGTGGGGCTCGGAAGTCCGCTCTCCGGAAGGCGATGAGCTGGAGATTCTTGCGTCGCTCATCGAAAAGTACGAAGACGAGCATTGCCCAGCGGAAAAACCTCGCAATACACAAAACACGTAAACCCAACCTTGCACAAACCCATTTCGGCAGGGCCCTCCTAGACTCGAGTCCTATCGCTGCATCACCGAACCAGGAAGGTTTGGTGGTTATAGTGTTGATTACAAAAAATCAGTAGGTATAGTAACCACAAGCACACCACAGGGAGGTGATGTGAATAGCCGATTTTTGATAAGCCAAATCGTTGCGGACGGTTGGTATCTGGTACGAATCAGAGGCAGTCATCACCACTTCAAGCACCCGACCAAGCCGGGGTTGGTGACCGTCCCTCACCCGAAGAAAGATCTGCTCAAGAAAACGGCCATCAGTATTTTGCAACAGGCGCTGCTTTGACGAACGCTAGGCGCTAAGTCCTCGGAGGACAATGAACATGCTTTACCCAATTGCGATTTCAATGGGCGACGACGAGCACGCCTGGGGCGTTGAAGTCCCCGATATTCCGGGCTGCTTTTCCGCCGGGGAAGATCTTGATGACGCGATGGCGATGGCCCGCGAAGCCATTGAAGGCCATTTCGAGATTCTGGCCGAAGATGGTTCGCCCATTCCGCCCGCCAACAAAGTGACCTTGCACGCGGCTGATCCAAAATATGCGGGGTGTGCGTGGGCGTTGGTGGACATTGACGTGACCAAATACCTGGGCAAAGCCCAGAAACTGAACATCACGCTCCCCGGCTACCTGCTCAACCGTATTGATGAATATGTACTGCACCATCCGGAGGAGAAAAGCCGTTCGGGCTTTCTGGCGTCGGCGGCACTTAAGGTGTTGCAGCAGGGCTGATGAGATTGCGTCAGCGAGAAATCAACCGGTCCCATGTGGCCGGTTTTTTTTGACCGGGGTTTCGTGAACCACCCGACCTTTGAGCGCGAAAACGAAGCCGTTTTATAGAAAAAGCAACGTCCTACAATAGTCTGGGAAATGTCCGTACACTTGCGCATTGCTGTGTCTTTGTCATGAGCCCTATAGTCCGAACGCGCCCAAATGGCGTGTCGGGTTTGGCGACTCGACGATACGGTGCAGAAGCTTCCGAGTGGTTAATCGGTGCGCTTTTGAACGCACTGTGCTGCCTGTTTTTTGGTAGCTGTGCGTGGGAGATCTTAGGATCTGCCGGTTTTGCCGTGTCCCGGTTCGCCAACCCGCGTACAGCTGCCACCCTTTGTTTGGCGACGATGGAGTGGTTAATTCAAAATTACACGGAAATCACTCATGCAAGAGTTCATGGCTTTAACCAGCAACGCCGACGATCTCCCCTCGTTTTACGTCAACACCACCCAACCGTTGCACTCATTGCTCAGCAGCGCCCGATACCGAATCGGTGCGGTGACGCAGGTTCTCGAAAACCTCGCGATGCGTGGTGAAATCAACACCGACTCGGTCATTCTCAGCGACTTCGCATTGTTGTGCTGCATCCCTCTGCGTGACGGCTGCGATGTGCTGGATGTGATCGCTCGGCGCATGGATGCAGAGCAGGCTTGATGATTGATTGGGCGCCTTTCCAGGCGCCCTTTATGTTTCAGAGCGCCAAGGGCGAAGTCCATGGAGGACGATGAACATGTTTTATCCGATTGCGATTTCAAAGGGTGATGATGAACAGGCGTGGGGCGCAGAAGTGCCCGACGTGCCTGGTTGTTTTTCTGCTGGCGAAGATCTGGGGAATGTAATGGCCATGGCTCGCGAAGCCATTGAGGGTCATTTCGAGATTCTCTTCGAAGACGGTGACCCGATTCCATCAGCCAACGAAGTTGCGCTGCATGCGGCCAATCCAAAATATGCCGGTTGTGTGTGGGCGCTGGTGGACATAAAGATGCGTACAAATTGAATTAACCGAAGCTTCCCACTGATGACCCAAAACGTCGCCGCACAAGCGGCGCTTGCCGAAGAACGGGAGCGGCCGATGATGTTGGTCGCGGTTCAACGCTGAAGACGCCCCTGCCACCCTGGCGCTCGTATAGTTTTCGTATAGATCCTCGCTTCTCAGTAAAGATGCAGTAGCAAGGCGTTGAGCCCGGAGAAAGATCACTTACTCTCCCGGCTCACCTATCGCTAAGAGATCAACATGGCCAGTTCAGAGTTGGGGATCATGATCATTTCAATGATCGGGTTGTTCGGCTTTGCCTCGTTTGCATTTGAATACTTGAGCGCCCGCCGCTCAAAAAAGAACAAGCTGCCGTAATGATTCGGGCGGTCAAGAAAAGGGACAGATGACTCTCGAGGTCATCTGTCCCTTTTTCACATCAGCGCGTTGCCACCAAAAACAAACGTGGGAACGGCAGCAGCACCGAACCATCGCTGAGCGCCGGATAAGCCTTTTCGATAGCCGCCTGATACTGCTTCAGATACTGCGCCCGTTCCACCTCATTCAGCGGTTCGAGAAACGGTCGCAAACCGCTGCCCTTGAACCACTCGACTACGCCCGAGGCACCGTCCGCCAGCGGATGATGGTAAGTGGTGCGCCACACATCGACGCGGGTGCAGCAGGCTTTCAGTATCGAGTAGTAGCCGCTGGCACTTTCCATGTCAGTTCGCTGCCCAGCAGCGCCCGCCAGTTTGCCTGCCCACGGTCCATCAGCGGCGACTTCGCGCATCAAGCGATGTGAAGGTTCGTTGAGATTGTCCGGCATCTGAATTGCCAGGCTGCCACCGGGCGCAAGTTTGTTCACCAGCGCAGGCAGCAACGTGGCGTGATCAGGCACCCACTGCAATACCGCGTTGGCGAAAATCACATCGAACGGACCGCTGTCGTTCCAGGTGTCGATATCCGCGATATCAAACTGCACATTCGGCAAGCGCTTGCGCGCGGCCTCGATCATGTCGGTGGAACTGTCCAAGCCACGGACCGCAGCGCCGGAAAAACGCTCCACCAGCAACTCGGTGGAGTTACCCGGACCACAACCGATGTCGATGGCCGAGCGCACATCCCCGGCGGGAATTGCCGCCAGCAGGTCACGGGCTGGACGGGTGCGTTCATCTTCAAAAGCGACGTATTGTTTGGCGGACCAACTCATTGCGTTCTCCTGTCGGTGTGTTGTCCTCGGGTCGCTACGATACCGCGTTGAACATCATCAAAGGTTTCAGAAAACCGGTTGTTCAGTCATATCGAATTTTCACCTTGCCGCCACTGTCTGAAATTCAAGCGCCCTCTCATAAGGAACACGGCCATGAAATTCGCAAAAGTCGCGCAGAAACTCGCCCTGTGGGCCGGCAGCCCCACCACCTTCATGGGGGCGATCATTCTGATTTTCTTGTGGGCGGTGAGTGGGCCGTTTTTTGGTTACAACGACACCTGGCAACTGGTGATCAACACCTCGACCACGATCATCACGTTCCTGATGGTGTTCCTGATCCAGAACACGCAGAACCGCGACACGGACATTTTGCATTTGAAGGTCGATGAGTTGTTGCGGGTGACCAAGGAAGCGCAGAACGCGATGCTCGGGCTTGAGGCGTTGGACCTCAAGGAACTGGAGGCGCTGAGAAAGCAGTATCGAACTCTTGGCGAGGGCCAGACCGTTTCCCTGGACGGCACCGTCGTCCAGGAAAATGGCAAGCAGGATCTGAATAAATGCTGATCAGTGGCTAGCGACTGGCCTGCAGCGCCCTGGCCATCTGCAGATGATTTTGCAGTTTGGGCAGGGTTTCTTCGGCGAAGGCTTTGATTTCCGGCACGTCGGTGGTTTGCGCCGTTTGCTCAAGCTGCTCGATGGCTTCCTGAGTGGTTTTCACTTGGCTCGCCGCGTAGGCCTCGTCAAACGTCGTGCCTTCCAAAACCTCTGGCATCAAGGTCTTGGCTTTTTCCACCACTTCCTCTCGCGGCGCCACCGGCAGATCCAGTTGCTTGGCGATTTTCGCCAGGTGCTGGTTGGCGGTGGTGCGGTCGTTGATCACGACGATGGTGTAATCCTTGACCTCTTTGGATTCGGACTTCTGATGCGCCAAGCGGCTGGCTTCGATTTCGGCCACCCCTTTGGCCGAGGCATCGTTGATGAATTCGGTGGGTGTCTGAGCGAAGGCACTGTTGGCAATCAGGCCCAGTAACACGGCAAAACCGCTGTTGCGTAATCGGGTGGCCATGCGGTTCATGGTCGCGCCCTCCTCTTCAAATTCAAACGGGAGCTTTCGCCCCCGCTTCTCAATCAAAACTACCTTCATCCATTACTTCGATTTCTGTGCGGGCTTGCGGCCTATATCGGGTTTAGGCTCTTTATCGACAGTCGTGGTGGTGGTTTTCCCACCTTTGCGACCGGCTTCAGACGCCTTCGTTCGATCGTTGGCGAAGTTTCCCGAGTTCGAGTTTCTTGAGTTAGGCATGATTCTCTACCTCTTGGTAATGATCGCGGCGAGCTTGAGCCCGCATAGAATCTGAATTTTCGCGCACCAAAAGGTTTAGAAAACCTGAAATCGCCACGACGAACGGTGGCGATTTTTTTCAGACGAGCCGCAGGTGATGTTCGCGCTTGGCGGTGTACATCGCTTCATCGGCGTGACGGAATAGCTGCTTTTCTTCCGTGCCGTGTTCGGGGTATTGAGCCACGCCGATGCTTGGCTGGATATGCAGGCTGTGTCCGTCCAGGCGCAGCGGTGCGGCCAGCACCTGGCGGATTTTGCCGGCCACGCAGTCGGCATCGCCCGAGGCGTGGATGCTGTGCAACAACACCACAAACTCGTCACCGCCAATACGCGCCACGGTGTCGGTTTCGCGCACGCAGCCCTTGAGACGATTGGCTACGGTTTGCAGCAACATATCGCCGACCGCATGGCCGTGTGTGTCGTTGACTTGCTTGAAGCGGTCGAGATCGACATACAACAACGCCATGCGTCCGCAATCCGCGCGGGCCGCCTCGATTGATAGCTTCAGCCGGTCACGCAACAATTCGCGATTGGGCAGTTGGGTCAATTGATCGTACTGGGCCATACGTTGCAGCCGCGCATGCAATTGCTTGCGCTCAATCGCCGTCGCGACCTGGGCGCAGACGTACTGCAACAGCTCTTTATCCTGCTCGGTGTAGCGCTCGCCGCCGGGAATGCTTTTGACGATCAGTGCGCCGATGGTGCCGTTCTGCGAATTCAGTGGCACGCCCAGCCAGCAAGGCGAGTTCTGCCCGGTCACCAGAACCTCGAAGCCCTCGGGTGGATTTTCCTGGTCCGGGGTCAGCAGGATCGGCAGGCCGGTACGGATGACCTCGGCGCACAGCCGCCCGGTGATGGTGCCGGGCTGTTCGGGTTCTGATTCGTGGTCGTCGACGTGATAGGGGAAATTCAGCTGCGCGCAATGTTCGTCATACAGCGCCACGGAAAAATTAAGTGCCGGCAACCACTCGCCGATGATCAAGTGAATGCGCTTGAACAGCGCCAGCAAATCCTCCGCCGCATGCGCCGCTTCGGAAATCGCATACAACGCCGCTTGCCGGGACTCGGCCTGCTTGCGCTCGGTGATGTCGCGGGCGACGGCGATGCGCAGTTGATCGACTTCCGACCAGCGCGCAGACCAGAGGATGTGCACCACCTGGCCATCCTTGCGCAGGTAGCGGTTCTCGAAATTGAGTTTGGGATCGCCGCCCATGATTTCGCGTGCAGCATCAAGGGTGCGCTGGCGATCGGCCGGGTGCACCAGATCGATCATTTGCTGGCCGATCAATTCGTCAGGGCTGTAGCCGAAAATGCGCTCACAGGCTGCGCTGACAAAAACGAAGCGACCTTGTTTGTCGACCGCGCAAACGGCGTCCAGCAAGAGGTCGATGTAGCTCGCCAAGGGAGCGGAATTTCTGGTGGTCATGGTGCCGAGCGAATGTCCGAACAATGCTGCAAACAAAAAACCATCCCTGACCAATAACACGTGTGCAACTGATGCAACCCTGCGATCAGCTTCAAGCCTTGTTCGTCACCAGCCCCGGCAGTGCATGGGCCAAAGCATTGATGGCGAAACCGATGAACATCACCCCGCACAACCGGGTAATCGCCAGTTCGTGGCGTTGGTACAAGGTGCGCACCCGGCGCGCCCCGACAATGCCGATGAGGATAGCGTAGGCGAAAAGGCCACCGACGAAGCTCAGGAAGATCAGCCATGGCAGCATCGACCAGGTCAGCAACTCGGCGCGGCTCGACAACAATGCCGTGAACGTGGCCACGGCCACCGGGTACGCCTTGGGATTGGTCAAGCCGAACAGAATGCCATGCCAGAACGGCTGACGCGCCGGGCCTTGCGGCGCCTCGGCAGCGTTGCGACGCGCCCGCACCGCACGCCAGCCGAGCCAGAACAGATAGAGCCCGCTCAGCACGCCAAGCACGTCAAACGCGGTGCTGCCGATTTCCCGCGCGCCGACAATCGCCACCAGCGCAGTGCTGCACCAGATCACATCGCCGAGCAAATGCCCACAAAGAAACCCCGCCCCCGCCCGTCGCCCATGCGCCGCACCAATGCCAAACACAGCCAGCACGCCCGGTCCCGGGGTGATGCCATAAATGAATCCCGAAGCAAGCACGGCCATCAGCAGCGAGGGGGTCATGGGAAGTCCTTTTGAACTGTTTGGTGAATGGTCGCCAGTCTATATCAGGTCTTTGGTTGCCGACTGACTGATCGTCGAAGAACTTCATCAGCCTTTGATCCCTTCGGTAATCCGCTCATTCAACCAATTCAACGCCTGATCCCCGCCCCGCCGCTTGTGCCACACCAAAACAAAGGTAAACGGCGGAATCTCAAACGGCGGCGGCACGACGACCAACGTTGACGTGTCGATGTCGCGCAATGCGCGGGAGGCGACAGTGAGGATCAGGTCGGTGCCGCTGATGAACTCCGGGGCTACGCGCCAGTGCGGCAGGCTGACGGCGACGCGGCGGCGTTCACGGAGGCTGGTCAGGGCACGCTCGATTTCCGGGGTGCCGCTGCCGCGCATTTCCAGCAGGACATGGGGGCGACTCAGATAAGTCGGCAGATCGAGGACGCCGTTTGCGGGCAGGCTGCTGCGATCCACAAGGCAGGCATAGTGCTCTTCGAACAGTGAGGTGCTGCGTAATTCGTTGGGGATTTCTGGAAATACGGCGGCGGCGATATCGATATCACCGTTGAGTACGCCGTCGAGCATGCCTTCGCGGCTGGCGTGGCTGATTTGCAGGTCGATGCCGGGGGCTTCGCGACGCAGCGTGCGGATCAGTCCCGGCAAGACCATGGCGGCGCCGTAGTCGGACATGGCCAGGCGAAAGGTGCGTTTGGCGGTGGCCGGATCGAAAGCGTTCGGTGCCAACAGCGATTGCACCTGGGCCAGGGCTTCGGCCAGCGGCGCCATCAGTTCCAGCGCTCGCGACGTCGGCACAAGGCTGGCACCGGCGCGCACCAGCAGCGGATCACCCAGCAAATCGCGCAATCGCGCCAACGCATGGCTGACCGCCGGTTGACTCAGGTGCAAACGTTCGGCGGCACGGGTGACGTGCTGCTCGCTGAGCAAGGCGTCGAGGATCACCAGCAGGTTGAGGTCGATGCGGCGCAGATCATTCATCTGATGCATGCTCTGTATAGCAAAACGGAATTTAAATCTGCGCGACGAATACTCTAGAGTCCAGCAAAACCTGTTGGAGAATGAACATGAGTACGTTGCATTGGGCCGGCCTGTTGCTGCTGGCCGCGTTCGCCGGGGCCGTGGTGCCGTTTCAGAGTGCAATCAACGTCAATCTCGGGCGCGGCTTGGGTCATCCGTTGTGGGCAACATTGGCATCATTGGTGGTGAGTATTCTGGTGTTGTTGCCAATCATGCTGGCGCTGCGTTTGCCGCTGCCTTCGCTGGCGTTTATCAGTAAGGCGCCGTTGTGGATGTGGGCGGGTGGCGCGTTTGGTGTGTGTTTTATTTCGCTGGCGCTGGTGTTGTTGCCCAAGCTCGGCGCATCGGGGTTCATGGCTTTGGCGTTGGCGGGACAAGTGGTAGCGTCGCTGTTGCTCGATCACTTTGGCTGGTTTGGATTGGTGGAGCGGCAGGTGACATTGCCCAAGGTGTTTGGAGCGGTGTTGTTGATTGGCGGGGTGGTGTTGATTCAGTTTGGTGGGGCGGCGGGGAAAGCAGTGGTAGCGACTTCTTGAAGATCAAAAGATCGCAGCCTCCGGCAGCTCCTACAGGGATGCGTGGTCCGCGTAGGAGCTGCCGAAGGCTGCGATCTTTTAAAACTTGTCGAGGGTACGCAGCTTCTGCGGCAGTCCCCACATCAGCAATGCCACGGCGATCAGCGCACAGACACCAATGACATACAGCGCCGGAGTTGTGCTGCCGGTCAGGTCCTTGATCCGGCCAACCATGACCGGGCTGACGATGCCGCCGAACTGGCCCAGGGTGTTGATCACCGCAATCCCGCCCGCAGCCCCCGCGCCGGCACCGGCCAGCAGTTTCGGCGGCAGTGTCCAGAAGCTCGGGATGGAGGCGATGATCCCGGCGCCGAGCAGGCCCAGCGCGACAATCAGGAACGTCGTGTGGTTAGCGAAAATCCCCGCGCAGAAGAAGCCGATGGCCCCCACCGCGACCAGTCCGGCGACAAACTTGCGGCGTTCGCCGGAAGCATCGGACAAGCGCCCGATCACCACCATGCTGATCGCGCCGCAGATGTACGGAATGGCAGTCAGCAGACCGATCATCACCGGGCTCTCGGTCCCAGCGCTGCGAATCAGTTGCGGCGCCCAGAAGTTCAAGCCGTAGGACGCCACCTGAATCAGGAAGTAGATCAAGCCGAGGGTCAGGAAGCCCGGAATCCGCAGCGCCGCGAGCAGCGAGCCGCCACTCTTGTGTGGTTCATGGTGAGCGATGCGGCTGGCCAGCAGCGTCTTCTCTGACGGCGTCAGCCAATGGGCGTCTTCGATGCGGTCCTTGAGCAAGGTCAGCACCAGCAAACCGAGGCCGATGCACGGCACACCGCCGAGCAGGAACAACCAGTGCCAACCGCGCATGTCCATGAAACCGTCGAGGTGTTGCAGCACCAGACCGGAGAACGGCGCGCCGACCAGACCGGCGAAGGCCGAGGACAGAAACAGCATCGAGGTGATGCGGCCGCGATAGTGCTGCGGGAACCACAGCGTCAGGTAATACAGCACGCCGGGGGCGAAACCGGCTTCCATCGCACCGATCACGAAACGCAGGGTGTAGAACTGCCATTCGCTGTTGACGAAGACCATCAGTGCGGTCGCAAGGCCCCAGGACATCATGATCCGGGCGATCCAGCGACGAGCGCCGACCTTGTACAGCATCATGTTGCTCGGCACTTCGAAAATCACGTAACCGACCACGAACAACCCGGCGCCAAGGCCGTACGCGGTGTCGCTCAGGCTCAGGTCGGTCTGCAACTGGAACTTGGCGAAGCTGATGTTGATGCGATCAAAAAACGCGAACAGGTAGCAGACCATGATCAGCGGCATCAGGCGCCAGGCGACCTTGCTGACCAGGGCTTTTTCTTCATCGTGGCTAACGGCCGGGCTCGCGCCGGCCTCCAGTGCATTGAGGCTCATTGTGGTTCTCCAGGCGGACTTCCCTTGGGGTGTCCGATTGTTTTTGTTGTCTGGTTTAGAGGCGATTTTCTGTAGGAGCCGAGCTTGCTCGCGATAGCGGTGCATCAGTCGCCATCTGAGTCGAATGTGATGCCGTCATCGCGAGCAAGCTCGGCTCCTACAGGGGAATGTGGTGGGTCAGGAAGGCACGGGGTGCAGGTCGCAATTGCGTCCGGCCTTGGCCAGTTGACCGGGCACTTCGTGCCCCAGCAGCGCCGGCAATTTTCGGGATAACTTGAGCAACAACGGCAAGTCGATACCGGTTGGAATGCCGACTTCATCGCACAGGTTCACCAGGTCTTCAGTGCAGATGTTGCCCGACGCACCCGGCGCAAACGGACAACCGCCGAGCCCGCCCAGTGCCGCGTCGAAACGCCGTGCGCCAGCCTCGTAGGCCGCCAGTACATTGCACAGGCCAAGACCTCGGGTGTTGTGGAAATGCAGGGTCAAATCCGCTGGTGATACCCGCTGTAAAACACGTCGGACTAACCGATCAACCTGACGCGGATTGGCCATGCCGGTGGTGTCGGCCAGGGTGATGCCCTGGATGCCGAGTTCCTGATAGGCCTCGACGATTTTCAACACGCGGTCCTCATCGATCTTGCCTTCGAACGGGCAGCCGAACGTGGTGGCGATGCTGGCGTTGAGTCGCACCTTGGAGCCGTGCACGAAATGCACGATATCGCCAAAAGCGGCCAGCGAATCTTCGCAGCGCATGCGCATGTTCGCCAGGTTGTGCGTCTGGCTGGCGGACATCACCAGGTTCAGTTCATCGGCACTGCACGCCAACGCCCGTTGCGCGCCCTTGAGGTTGGGGATCAACGCAACATAGATCACTCCCGGTTGCCGGGTGATGCCCTTGAACACCAACTCGCCATCGCGCAATGCCGGAATGGCTTTTGGCGATACGAATGAACCGGCTTCGATGCGGCCGAAACCCGCCAGCGACAGTTGATCGATCAGGGCGATTTTGTCGACGGTTTCAACCCAGGTCGGCTCGATCTGCAAGCCGTCGCGCGGGGAGACTTCCTGAACGATCAGGCGCCCGGAATAATCAGCGATCATTGCACCACTCCTTCAACTTTCAGGCGTTCGATGTCTGCTGCGGTCAGGCCCAATTGCGCGAGAACACTGTCGGTGTGCTGGCCCAAACCGGGACCGGACCAGTTCACGCCGCCGGGGGTTTCCGAGAGTTTCGGCACGATGCCCGGCATCTTCACTGTGGCACCGCCCGGCAGCTCGGCGTTGAGCAGCATGTCCCGCGCTTGATAGTGCGGATCGGCGACGATGTCGGCCACCGAATAGATGCGCCCGGCCGGGACTTCGGCGGCTTCCAGAGCGGCCAGAACGTCGTCGATTGGCAGGCTGCTGGTCCAGTGGGTGATGGCCGCGTCGAGCAGTCCGCTCTTGGCTGCACGCCCGTCGTTATGGGCGAACTCAGGCGCGTCGGCCAGATCGCGGCGGCCGATTGTTTCCATCAGGCGCTTGTAGATCGGGTCGCTGTTGCCGGCGATCACCACGTAGGCGCCATCCGCCGTGAGGTAAGTGTTGGACGGCGCGATGCCCGGCAAGGCCCCGCAGCTGCGCTCACGCACATGGCCGAGCATGTCGTACTCGGGCACCAGGCTTTCCATGACGTTGAACACGCTTTCGGCCAGCGACACATCGACAATCTGCCCACCGCCCTGCCCGGTCTTGACCCGCAGCAGCGACATCAGCGCGCCGATCACTGCGTGCAACGACGCCAGCGAATCGCCGAGGCTGACACCCACCCGTGCCGGTGGCGAACCGGGGGTGCCGGTGGTGTAGCGAATCCCGCCCATGGCCTCGCCGATGGCGCCGAAACCCGGACGATCACGGTACGGGCCGGTCTGGCCGTAACCGGAGATCCGCACCAGCGTCAGGTTGGGGTTGAGGGCATGCAGCACGTCCCAGCCGAGGCCAAGTTTCTCCAGGGCGCCGGGGCGCAGGTTTTCGATCAACACGTCGGCGCTGGTCGCCAGTTGCTTGACCAGTTCGATGCCTTCAGGGGATTTCAGATTCAGTGCCAGGGATTTCTTGTTGCGCGATTGCAGGTACCACCACAGCGAAGTGCCTTCGTGCAGCTTGCGCCATTTGCGCAAGGGATCGCCTTGGCCCATGGCTTCGATCTTGATCACTTCGGCGCCGAACTCGGCGAGCATGCGCGCGGCGAATGGCGCGGCGATCAGCGTGCCGATCTCGATCACTTTGATTGCACTCAGGGGGGCAGTCATCGCGGGGTACCTCTAGTTGTTCTTGGAATTGATGCCAAGGCTAGAGGACCGGGGGCAAAGGAATCCAACCTTCAGTTGGCAACGGGCGTTCGCGAAATGCGAACGCCTGCGGAAATTATCGTGACCTCCAGGCCGCCATCGCGGGCTTGCCCGCGATGGAGCCAATGCTACCAACCGGGATCTTCAGGCTGGTCCACGCAAATGCTCAAACAACATCCGGCTCACCGGCGACAGCAAGGCCTCATCGCGCACGACCACAATCAAGGCGCGATCCGACCAGTCGTCGGTCAACGGCACCGCCGTCAGTCCCAGCGCTCGACCAAACAATTCATATGCCCGCTGCGGCAGAACGCCGATGCCCATATTGGCCTGGACCATGCGGCACATGGCGTCGAACCCCGGCACATGAATGCGTACCCGCAGCACTTTGCCGGCCTCACGCGCCGCCGCGTGAGTGCGCATGTTGATCGAACTGGCGGCGTGCAGGCCGACGTAATCACTGGCCAGCGTATCGGCGAAGGCCACGCTCGAATGGCCGGCCAGTGGATGATGCGGCGGCATCAACACCACCAGTTTGTCCTGACGGTACAACACGCTGCGCAGGCCTTTGATGTCGCTGTCGATGGAGCAGATCCCGAGATCCGCCACGCCATCCAGAACCCCCTGAATCACCCCGGCGCTGGGCCGTTCTTCGAGGTCAGTCTTGACCTGCGGATGACGCTCGGAAAAGTCCCGCAAGTCTTCGGGCAAGAACTGAATGATCGCTGACAGGTTGGCGAGCATCCGCACATAACCGCGCACGCCGTGGCTGTGCTCGCCCAACTCCAGGCCCATTTTCTCGACGTTGAACAACATCTGCCGCGCATGGTGCAACAGGGTTTCGCCGGCCGGCGTCAGCGTCATGCCCTTCGCCTGACGCACGAACAGGCTGATGCCCAGCGCTTCCTCCAATTCCATCAAGCGCTTGCTCGCCGCCGACACGGCGATCGCTTCGCGCGCGGCTGCACGGGTCAGGGTGCCCTCTTCGTGGACGGCGACAAACAGTTGCAGGGTGATCAGGTCGAGGCGGCGGATCAGGCTTTTTTGCAGCATGGGGGGCTCGAGGGCTTGGCGTTCATCTGAGTCGGCAGGATAGCCCTATTCAGGCCTGGGCTGCCAAAGCAAATGGACCACAACATCACAAGGCAACGCCCTACACGTAAATCTCTCGTAACACTCAAGCGTACCGGAATCAGCCGATTCAAAGTCCTGCACGCGCCACGTAAAGTCTGGAAATACACACGGACAGTTACATCACTCAAGGACGGATTCATCCCAATGGACCAGACAGCATTTGCGGCAAATACCTTCACCAACTATCGAAAACTGATCTCGCTGGCAGATCATGACTGGGAAACCGCCGAAGCCGGAAAGATCGCCGGGCTCAATGTCGAGATCAAGAGCGCGAACCGAATGGTTGACCAATACGGACGTGCGTTCCATCACTTCTGTACCACGTCCTATCTGGGTCTGGATCATCACCCTGCCCTGCTTCAAGGGGCCATGACCACGCTATGGGAAACCGGCACTTTGCGAGTCGCCAACTCAAAGAATCGTTGCAAGCTGGCGGTTCTCGAACATTACGAAGCCGAGCTCTCGGCATTGTTCGGCGCCCATTGCCTGAGCACCTTGTCGTGCAGTGCAGCGAGCGCCGGACTGCTACCGTTGCTGGCCAGTGGCGTGTTCACGCAGAATCGTCCGCCCGTGATGGTCTTTGACCGGATGGCGCATTACTCGATGAACCATCTCAAGGCCGCTTGTGCCGATGAAACCAAGGTTGTGACCTGCCCGCACAACGACATGGATTTTCTGGAGAAGCAATGCCGACAACACCCGACAGTTGCGTACATCGCCGATGGCGCCTACAGCATGGGGGGCGTCGCGGACCTGGACAGTCTTTTGTATTTGAAGAACCGCTACGGGCTGTTTCTCTACATGGACGATTCCCACGCTCTGTCCGCCATAGGAAAATTCGGCGTTGGTCTGGTACGTCCCAGGCTTCACTCGCTGGATGATAATTGCCTGATCGTTGCATCGTTGGCGAAATCTTTTGGCGCCAGCGGTGGTGTAGTCATGCTGGGCAGTGAGCGGCAAAAGAAGCTGATTCAGCGCTACGGCGGCCCAAGCAATTGGTCACAAAGTCTGAACAGTGCGGCCATTGGCGCGGGCAGAGCCTCTATCGTCTTGCATCGCACGCAAGAATTTATCGCGTTGCAGGAAAAGCTTCAGGCCAACATCCAGCTCTTTGACAGCCTCATACAAACCGACCAGCACCAAAGCAACATGGCCATTCGGTTGGTTCCCTGCGGGCAAGCGACGTTGGCGAACCGTATTGCCATTAAACTGGCCGATCTCGGTTTCTTTACCTCGGCTGTTTTCTTTCCGGTGGTTGCGCAAGGTAACGCCGCCATCAGAATCACCTTGCGGGCCGATATGGAGCCCATGCTGATTCGCCATTTTTGTGGACTCATCGCCGAGCTGCTGCAGGCTCATGGTCGGGATGTCTGCCGCTGATCCCAAGGACGATTCAATGAAGAGCACCACCACCCTCCTCGTCACCTGTAGCACAGTGTTTCTCGCTCAATTGGGCATGAGCATTTACCTGCCGGCATTGCCCGACATTGCACGTGAACTGACTGTCGACGCTTCGCTGGTTTCATGGGGGTTGGCGGTGTACCTGATCGGCATGGCCCTGCCGATGCTGTTCTGGGGCAGCCTGGCCCAGCGTATCGGCCGCAAACCGGTGTTGCTGGCGGCACTGGTTATTTACGGTCTGGGAAATCTCGCTTTGCCCCTGGGCTCGACACTGGAGTCTTTTCTGGTCCTGCGCCTGCTTCAGGGAGTCGGGGCCAGCGGCATTTCGGTGATGGCCCGGGTGTTGATCCGCGACAGCTTCAGCGGTGACCTGCTGGCCAAGGCGTTGTCCTGGCTATCCATTTCTTTTGTTGTGGCACTGGGTATCGGCCAGTACCTGGGGTCGATCATTCAAGTGGCGTTGGGCTGGCCGGCAATTTTCTACTGGTTGGGTGGCGTCAGTCTCGCGATGGCGGTGGTCGTGGCGCGGATCACTTTTGCGACCCGCGTGGAGGAAAATGCCCGGTCATCCACCTGGCCGAGCTACTGGCAGATTCTTCGCCATCGGGACTTTCTGTTGCCGGCGCTGGCCGGGGGATTGGGCTACGGAGTAATCATTGCCTTCAACACCGCTGCACCCGTGATTCTGCAAGGACCGTTCTATTGGTCACCCGTAGAGTACGGATTGTTGGGATGGCCCATCAGCGCGGCGTACTTTCTGGGGGCGCTGGGGGTCAACGGTCTGGTACTTCGCACTGGTCGACTCTGGCTTATGACCGTAGGTGTCGGACTGGTGCTGGCCGGAACCGCCGTGATGTTGCTGGGGAGCGTAGCGGCCACCTCCATAGCGCTTCTGTTCTGGTTGCCTTATTGCTTTGCCGTGCTCGGGCAATCACTCAACTATCCCATCAGCCTGTCTTTGGCCAACGATGGCGCGCCGATCGGCGGTGCCTATGCGATGGCGCTGAGCGGCTTCATCCATCAACTGATGGCTGCCACCATCGGGGCGATGGCGAGTTTCATCGCCAGTGCGCAGGCATGGCCCTTGTCGCTGTTCTGCAACTTGCTGGCCTTGGCGGCGATGATCTGCGTGATGCTGACCAGGCTCCCCACGCGACCGTGATAAAGTCGCCGCCCATCAGCCCCTTTTTGCCGTGAGTCGAACAACGCAATGACCGATTTCCAGGATGTCGATGCCCAACTTGAAGACTGGAACGCCCTGCGCACGAGCGCCGCGTTCGGTGGCCTGCTGGTGGGCAACGGCGCCAGCCGCGCGGTGTGGGACGATTTCGGCTACGACTCGCTGTTCGAAAATGCCCGCACCGTTGAAGAAAAACCGCTGAGCCCCTCGGAGCTGAGTGTGTTCGAGGCGATGCAGAGCCGCAGTTTCGAACAAGTGCTGAGCGCGCTGAAAACCACCAGCCGGGTCAACAAGGCCCTGGCCGTCAGTTCCGCCGCGCCGCGCAATCGTTACTACGCGATCAAGGAAGCGCTAATCAATACCGTGCATGCGGTGCACATCCCCTGGCGGTTGGTCGTGCCTTCGACGCTGGCGACGATCAATCAGGAGTTGGCCAGCTATCGCACGGTGTTTACCACCAATTACGACTTGCTTAACTACTGGGCGTTGCAACACCAGCCCGAGTCGATCACCGATCTGTTCCAGGGTGCCGAACCCGCCTTCGACCTGAGCGCCACCGCCACCGATAAAACCCGTTTGCTGTACCTGCACGGCGGCCTGCACCTGGTGCGCAACCAGGACGGCACGGCGCGCAAGCTGATGTCGACCGAGGGCACGTTGCTCGGTAATTTCGCCATCAACAACACGATCAAGACCCTCGACGACGTGCCGTTGTTCGTCAACGAAGGGCCGAGTGCGGACAAGCTCAAGACCATTCGCAGTTCGGATTACCTGTCGTTCTGCTACCAGCAGTTACTCGGCCATGGTGATGGTTTGTGCATTTTCGGGCATGCGCTGGGTGAGCAGGACAGTCACATCATCCATGCCTTGCGTCTGGCGAAACCGGCCGTGGTGGCGATCTCGATTTATCCGCGCAGCAAGGCGTTCATCCAGCATCAGAAGCGGCATTACGCGAAGGTGTTTGAGGGGACCGGGGTTGAGCTGCGGTTTTTTGATTCGAAGACGCATGCTTTGGGTAGTTCGAAGCTGACGGTTCCAGTCGAGGTTTAGAACAAAATCAAAAGATCGCAGCCTTCGGCAGCTCCTACACCGATCCATGTAGGAGCTGCCGAAGGCTGCGATCTTTTAGCGGGCCTCATTCCTCCGCGCTATGCACCACCACCAGCAACTGCGCCTGCACCTCGCCCACCGAGCGAATCCGGTGCGGTTTCTGTGAGTTGAAGTGCAGCGCGTCGCCGCGACTCAGCAGCACACGTTCGCTGACAAAATCCACTTCCACCTGCCCTTCATGGACGAACAAAAACTCTTCGCCCAAATGCTCCTTGAAGGCCTTGTCGGTGAATTCGGTCGGCGGATAGATGATGAACGGCAACAGGCTGCGCTCGCTAACCTGATGGGCCAGCACCGCGTATCCCGGACTTTCGTCGCTGGCTCCCAACGGTTGGCGCTCGTGGCTGCGCACCAGGCTGTAGCTGTCGAGGCTGACCTTGTCTTCGGAGAACAGCTCCTCGACCTTCACGTTCAACGCCTTGGCCAGTTTCAGCGCAGCCGCAATTGACGGCGTGTTAAGCCCGCGTTCGACCTTTGACAGGTAACTCTTGGTCATGCCGGATTTTTCCGCCAGTGCCTCAAGGGTTACGCCAAGTTTTTTTCTCAATAATTTCAAACGGATAGACATTTAAAACGATTAATCCATCAAGGAGGCGACAAATTGTCCTTGCTCATGACACAAAGTGTCATATAGCATCTTTCGTGTCATCCGCATGACCCTGCCAAAGAGGACTCCGATATGGCGAAGACATTAGCACTGCCCAAAGATCAACTGGTCAAGCAAGCGCTCAGCCAGATGCAAAATACCCTCGCGGATAATACGTGGACCGACCGGCAAAAGCTGGCCCTGACCTGCCGCATTCTGTTCGAGAATGGCCATGATTCCGGTCTGGCCGGGCAAATCACCGCCCGTGGCCCGCAACCGGGCACTTACTACACTCAACAACTGGGCCTGGGTTTCGACGAAATCACCGCGGGCAACCTGTTGCTGGTCAACGAAGACCTGGAAGTGCTTGAAGGCCACGGCATGCCCAACCCGGCCAACCGCTTCCACAGCTGGGTGTACCGCGCGCGGCCGGATGTGAACTGCATCATTCACACCCACCCGACCCATGTCGCCGCACTGTCGATGCTCGAAGTGCCACTGCAGATCTCGCACATGGACCTCTGCCCGCTCTACGAAGACTGTGCGTTTCTCGAAGGCTGGCCAGGCGTGCCGGTGGGCAACGAAGAAGGCGACCTGATTGCCGGCGCACTGGGCGACAAACGGGCGATCCTGCTTTCCCACCACGGCCAGTTGTCCACCGGCACCACCATCGAGGAAGCCTGTGTGATTGCGCAGCTGATCGAACGCGCCGCCAAGTTGCAGCTGCTGGCGATGAGCGCCGGGACCATAAAGCCGATCATTCCAGAGCTGGGCCGTGAAGCCCATGACTGGATCGCCCGGCCCAAGCGCCACGCCGCCGCTTTCAATTACTACGCTCGGCAGAACCTGCGTCAACACGCCGATTGCCTGAACTGAATCCAGACCTTTTTCAACGGAGAGACACCATGTCCACCGCAAACATTCACGGCATCATCGGCTACACCATCACCCCGTTCACCGCCAACGGCGAAAGCGTTGATCTTGACGCGCTCGGGCGCTCCATCAATCGCTTGATCGACGACGGCGTGCATTCCATCGCGCCACTGGGCAGCACTGGCGAAGGCGCTTACCTGAGCGACGCGGAGTGGGATCAGGTCGCCGAATTCAGCATCAAGCATGTGGCCAAACGCGTGCCGACCATCGTCAGCGTGTCCGACCTGACCACCGCCAAAGCAGTCCGCCGCGCACGTTTCGCCGAGGCCCACGGAGCCGACGTGGTGATGGTGCTGCCGACGTCCTACTGGAAACTCAGCGAAGCGGAAATCCTCGCTCACTACCGCGCCATCGGCGACAGCATCGGCGTGCCGATCATGCTCTATAACAACCCGGCCACCAGCGGCACCGACATGTCGGTGGACCTGATCCTGCGCATCGTCAACGGCGTGGAAAACGTGACCATGGTCAAGGAGAGCACCGGCGACATCCAGCGCATGCATCAACTGCAACGCCTGGGCGAGGGCCGGGTGCCGTTCTACAACGGCTGCAACCCGCTCGCACTGGAAGCCTTCGCGGCCGGGGCCAAAGGCTGGTGCACGGCGGCACCGAACCTGATCCCGCAGCTCAACCTGGATTTGTATGAAGCGGTGCGGGCCAACGATCTGGGCAAGGCGCGCGACCTGTTCTATCGCCAGTTGCCGTTGCTCGATTTCATTCTGAAGGGCGGTTTGCCGGCGACGATCAAGGCGGGGTTGCGCCAAACCGGGCTGGAGGTGGGTGATCCGCGGTTGCCGGTGTTTCCGTTGGGTGAGGCGGGGATTGCTCAGTTGCAAGGGTTGATCGAGACCTTGCGTTAAAACACAAAACCTGTAGGAGCGAGCCTGCTCGCGATGGCGGTGTAGCAGTCAACATAGATGTTGAATGTTATGGCCTCATCGCGAGCAGGCTCGCTCCTACAAGGGATGTGTGTTGGATTCAGAGGACCGGCAAGGTCTTGTCCTTGATCACTTTGGTCGGCCCGTTGGCCTTCACACTGGCGATGCCTTTCTCCATCGCGGCATCGGAGGAATACGATTCGCTGCTGCCGATAATCTCGTGGTTACCGGCCTTCAGATTGAAATAAGGATGGCCATCCTTGGTGGCTTTCTTCTCGTAGCGCTCATCCAGCGGGCTGTTGGCCTGGACCGAGGCAATGCCTTTGTCGGCTGCGGCGCGGGTGGTGTACAGCTCACTGGTCAGAATGGTTTCGGCATTCGCCGCCTTCAGCACAAACCTGAACTGACCGCTGCTGCTTTTGCTCACTTCGTACCATCCGGACATGCTGTTTCTCCTTGGCGATTGAGAGATTGCGCGCTTCAGAGTAAAGACCAAGCCGGGATTTCTGTCGCCTATATGGACCCCATCGCGGGCAAGCCCGCTCCCACAGGGATTGCGCTGAACCTGTGGGAGCGAGCTTGCTCGCGATGGGGTCGATGCGGTGTTCCTACTTCACCACTGCCCGCACCACCGACAATTCCGGAGCAGCCACCCGCCGCTGACTCAAATACCGCGTACAACTCACCCGCAAGAACGAAGCGAAATTCACCACCTCGCCGCGATAGTCCATCACTTCTTCATACAGCTTGGCGATCAACTGGTTGGTGGTCATGCCGTCGACCTCGGCGATTTCGCTGAGGATGTCCCAGAACTGATTCTCCAGCCGCAGCGTGGTCACCACCCCGCAGATGCGCAGCGAGCGGGAGCGCGATTCGTAGAGAATCGGGTCGGCCTTGACGTAGAGCTCGCACATGCACAGGTTCCTCGTTACAGGGTGATTTTCGTGCCCAGCAGTCCAAGAAAACCGGCGAGCCAGTTCGGGTGGGCAGGCCAGGCGGGCGCCGTGGCCAGATTGCCTTGAACATGGCCGTCCGTCACCGGGATGTCGATGAACGTACCGCCGGCCAGACGCACTTCCGGAGCGCAGGCCGGGTAAGCGCTGCACTCACGACCTTCGAGAATCCCTGCCGCCGCCAGCAATTGCGCACCGTGACACACCGCGGCAATCGGCTTGCCGGCCTTGTCGAAGTCGCGTACCAGTTCCAGGACTTTTTCATTCAGCCGCAGGTACTCCGGCGCACGACCGCCCGGGATCAGCACCGCGTCGTAATCCGCCGCCTTGACCTTGGCGAAGTCGAAGTTCAGGGCAAACAGGTGACCGGGTTTTTCGCTGTAGGTCTGGTCGCCTTCGAAGTCATGGATGGCCGTGCGTACAGTCTGGCCGGCGGTTTTGTCCGGGCAAACCGCATGAACGGTGTGGCCGACCATCAGCAGCGCCTGGAACGGCACCATCACTTCGTAGTCTTCAACAAAATCGCCGACCAGCATCAGAATTTTTTTCGCTGCCATGGGGAGGACTCCTCTGGAAAATGCGTAGGAGTATTCAAGGTAGTCCGATTCCGGCGGGTCGGGTAACAACCGGCTACTACGGTAAATCACTTGTAGGAGCTGTCGAGTGAAACGAGGCTGCGATCTTTTGATTGTGATTCTAAAAACAAGATCAAAAGATCGCAGCCTTCGGCAGCTCCTACGTTGGGAGCTTCGCTCCCAACTGTACGGATAACTCTGTACCTAGCTGTAACAGCGGGAAACCCACGGTTTATGGCTATATGAAGCCTTACTCCATCACCCAACATTCTGGTTGCCATCATGTCCTCCCGCGAAAACACCGGCATGGCCCTGGGCCTGCTCGGCGTTGTGATCTTCAGCCTCACCCTGCCCTTCACACGGATCGTCGTGCAGGAACTCCATCCGCTGCTCAACGGCCTCGGCCGCGCATTGTTCGCGGCGGTTCCGGCAGCGTTACTGTTGCTGTGGCGCCGGGAAAAGTGGCCGACCTGGAAACAGGTCAAAGGCCTGAGCCTGGTGATTGCCGGCGTGATCCTCGGTTTCCCGGTGTTGTCAGCCTGGGCCATGCAAACCTTGCCGGCGTCCCACGGCGCGTTGGTCAATGGCCTACAACCGCTGTGCGTGGCGCTGTATGCGGCGTGGTTGTCCCATGAACGTCCGTCAAAAGCCTTCTGGGCCTGCGCCGCATTGGGCAGTGCATTGGTGCTCGGTTATGCGCTGATCAGCGGTGCCGGCAGCATTCAGGCCGGTGACTTGCTGATGCTCGGGGCGATTGCGGTGGGCGGTTTGGGTTATGCCGAAGGTGGCCGGTTGGCCAAGGAGATGGGCGGTTGGCAGGTGATCTGCTGGGCGTTGGTGCTGTCGACACCGCTGCTGATTGGCCCGGTGCTGTATCTGGCGTTGCAGCATCAGGGTGAAATTTCCACCAAGACCTGGTGGGCCTTCGGTTACGTCTCGCTGTTTTCGCAGTTCATCGGCTTCTTTGCCTGGTACGCCGGGCTGGCCATGGGTGGCATTGCCCGGGTCAGTCAGATTCAGTTGCTGCAAATTTTCTTCACCATCGCTTTTTCAGCGTTGTTCTTCGGTGAACACGTCGAGCCGATTACCTGGCTGTTTGCGGCCGGGGTGATCGTGACGGTGGTGCTTGGGCGCAAGACGGCGGTCATACCGGCACGTATTGCCACCACATAAACCCTGTAGGAGCTGCCGAAGGCTGCGATCTTTTGATTTCAAAGATCAAGATCAAAAGATCGCAGCCTTCGGCAGCTCCTACAGGGGCGCGATCATCTCAGGTAACCGTCGGCGCGCAACAGCGTTTCCAGGCAATGCTCGCTGATGTGGTAGAAATCCTTCAGTTCCTGAATCTTCACCAACAGCTGGGCCGGATCAACCGGCTCGGCGCGCTTGACCGCCAGGATCATCTTGTTCTTGTTGGTGTGGTCCAGCGAGATGAACTCGAACACCTTGGTCTCGTAGCCACAGGCTTCGAGGAACAGCGCACGCAAGCTGTCGGTGACCATTTCGGCTTGCTGGCCCAGGTGCAAGCCGTATTGCAGCATCGGCTTGAGCAGTGCCGGGCTCTGGATTTGCAGGCGGATCTGCTTGTGGCAGCACGGTGAGCACATGATGATCGATGCGCCGGAGCGAATGCCGGTATGGATCGCGTAGTCGGTAGCGATGTCGCAGGCGTGCAGCGCAATCATCACGTCCAGTTCGCTCGGCGCCACGCTGCGCACATCACCACATTTGAACACCAGCCCCGGGTGCTCAAGTTTGGCAGCCGCGGTGTTGCACAGAGTGACCATGTCCTCACGCAGTTCGACGCCGGTCACTTCGCCTTCGGCGTTCAAGGTATTGCGCAGGTAATCGTGGATGGCGAAGGTCAGGTAACCCTTGCCCGAACCGAAGTCCGCTACCCGTACCGGTTTGTCCAGCGCCAGCGGCGACGAGGTCAGCGCATGGCTGAAGACTTCGATGAACTTGTTGATCTGCTTCCACTTGCGCGACATCGCCGGGATCAGCTCGTGCTTGCTGTTTGTCACGCCGAGGTCAGCGAGGAACGGCCGGCTCAAGTCCAGGAAACGGTTTTTCTCACGGTTGTGCTCGGCGGATGGCACTTCGCGTAATTGCTGAGGCTTGCTCTTGAACAGCGAACTCTTGCCCTTTTTGCTGTATTCGAGCTGGGCTTCGTCGGTCAGAGCCAGTAAATGCGCATTTTTGAATGACGCTGGCAGCAGGTCGGCAATGTGCGCGACGCCTTCTTCCAGCGGCAGATTCTTGGTGATGTCGCGGGTCTTGTAGCGGTAAACGAAGGACAGGCACGGCTGCGCCTTGACCGTCACCGGTTTGATGATGATCCGCTGCAGGTCGGTCTCGGTGCCTGCGTACTTGGCCAGAACCAGTTTGATGAAGGCGTTTTGTTCGAGACTGGTTTGCAGCAGTTCGATGAATTGGGCGTGATGATCCGGCGCGAGGCTGGCGGGAGTGATGGTGACAGACATGAAAAAACGGCCTCGGGCAATGCGAATCAGGAATGGCGGGTATTTTAGGGGGGTTGGGGGTTTTGGGCACGGGGTTATTTTGTGGCAGGTCCTGGTCGTATCGCCCAAGACCTGAATACCCGGTTGAAACCTCAGGATTCCACCAGTCGAAGTTTGCGGTTGACTGGCGAGTTGATGACGTATTTGACAATCAGCCCTACCGGCACCGCCCAGGTCAGGCCGTTGGCGGGGTCAGTGACCACTGCCACGGTTTCGGAGCTTGCGGCGATATCCAGACGTCGGCGATCGTTGCTGGACTTGAGTGTCCCATAGGCATGGCTGACCAGCCTTTCCGCCAGGTGCATCGGCACATCCACGCTTTGCAAATGCTTCACTGCACGACAGAACATCACCTGATCATCGGCCGCCACTTCACTTTCATGGCGGGCCAGAAAGGCTTGGGCAATCGCCAGCAGTTCCTCATTCAAATCCGCATCGTCATCCATTCCCTTCATGTTCATGTCTCCGGTTGCGCAGGGGTCGCCGCTGGGCTCACGACGACTGGGCGGGCGGCACGGCGCAACTCCGGCCCGGCGCAAGGCAGATGCACGGCGGGATTGGGCATGCCGCTGGGCGAAAGCTCATGGGTCATTTCAAATTCGGCCCGAACCGACCAGCCACAGGCTTCCGACGTACATTGCAAATACGCCACCCGCAGGAAAATATGCCGGCCCTCGCTGGTGCGAATGCGCATTCTGCTCAAGCAGTGTGGGCACACCATTTTATAGGTACTCATGCTTGAATCCCGGCGGTCATCTGGTGGTAATCGTTCTGATCAAACGCAATACTGCTGCAATCGTTGATCGCGACGGTCCGGTCTTGCGAAAAACGTCTGTCCGACAAAAGGAAGTGCATCGGGCAGACGCGCAATAGGTACGAGCCATGCTCGTAGGAAATCACCCTGATACCATTAGGAAGTTTCGACATCGTATTCTTCTGCTTCATAGTTGATGATTGATTACTTACAAGAAAAAAAGTACTCATTGCGCATACGCTAGGCACTCAAAAAGAATATGTCAAAAGGAAGAGGCTCAAATTGCGTAGCAAAAAATCACAAGCTGTTCTGACTCGCCTAAAGCAAGTCACCGGTACAAAAACCGATGCTTCCTTGTCCTCCGCGCTACAGATCAGTCCGCAAACCCTCAGCAGCTGGAAAGGTCGCGACAGCACACCATACTCATTATGCGTAGATCTCGCGCAAACTCGCGGCATTTCTCTCGACTGGCTGCTGCTGGGTGAAGGCCCGATCCTGCGGCAGGTACAGCCCGACTCCTGTGCAATTGATCAGGAGAGTACGACGCGAGAAAACACCATCCTCGCGCTCTGGCGAATGCTCGATGAAGATGATCGCAGCGCGATACAAAACGCATTGGAAGAAAAGCGCCGCCTGCGTGACCTCGAACTCAAACTGTCGGAAATGGCGACCATCCTGTCGTCACTGACACGCTCGACCGAAATCTGAATGCACCCGCCATTCGACACTTCATTGCCTCAAGGCACGCCACAACTCAATGATATTTCCCCCGCTGCGAACAATCAGCGCGCATGACAAAACACTCACACCGGCATGCCATGGGCTCACCGGGGCGAAAGTCAGCAACACATCGAAGCCGGCCAGGCAAAACATCCCCCCGCACAGACTGGTCAACAGTCTGTCACGCCAGCCGTGACGCGCTTCATCGCGCTGGTAACACGCCAGCCTGAAGGCACTGATCAAGTGCGCAATCCCCGTTACACCTGTCAGCGCAACCAGTTCATTGCCCATCACCCTCGCCCTCTCAGATGTCGAATGATTTCGCCGATACCGGCGCCATCGATCCACTGCATGAGCTTGATGCTGATGGGAATGACGATCATCGCGCACAGAAAAGCGGTCACGCCGGCCGTCAAAAAGGGTGCCAACGGCAGCGCGACGGGAGTAAACAGATAGCCGACTCCCGCCGACAAGAACCACGAGCCGATACGCTGCCAGGCCTTGAAGTTGGCGCGCGTCGTGGTCACCAGCCACGCCCCGAGGGAGGCACCGAACAGTACCTCGCCGTCAATCACCGGTAACGTTGCGATCCCCATTCCCAAAAGGAGCCCGCTGATGCTGTTATAGGTCGAATCAGTCAGGCCCATGCGCACCTCGCTGATCGTCCGGTTCAACGGTAATGGCGCCCGACTCAATCGCCTTGAACAGGGCCGCGCTACGAGAGCTGACGGCAAACTTGCGGCGAATATTGGAGAAGTGGAAATTGACTGTGGATTCCGAGCAGTTCTGAATCCTGGCGATTTCCCAAGACGTTTTACCTTTAAGGCACCACATCAAGGTTTGTGTCTCTTTCGCCGTCAGCTGTGCCGGAGGGATTTCTTTACCGTCTTCGAGTGTCACCCTCACATGAGGGTAGAGCGATTGTTGTTTTGACATGAGAACTCCCTCTACGTCAGAACGCCCCGTTCAGAGCGTTCGCTAATAGAGAGATGTTGAAGACACGTCGCCTCCCGGACAACGCACGGAAGTTGTATCGACCAATGCCACAAAAGCGCTCGCGGGAGAATGCTTAGCCGAGCACCACCAAACGGTTCGGCAACTCATTGCGCACATGCGTCACCGGCACATGCACCTTGAGCAGTTCGCCGCAGGCCTCGACGCAGCTGACAAAGCCTTGCAGCGTTTGCCCCTGCCGCACCTGCTGGGTGAATGCGGCGACAATCGCGTCCCAGTTCTTGTTGTCGAGGCGGCTGGAAATCCCCTCGTCCACCAGGATTTCCACATAACGCTCGGCTTCAGAGACGAAAATCAAGATGCCGGTGCTGCCCACGGTGTGGTGCAGGTTCTGCTCCAGGAACTGCCGGCGCGCCAGGTTCGAGGCGCGCCAGTGCCGCACTGAACGAGGGATCAGGTGAGTGGTGACTTTCGGAATCCGGAACACCAGGCACAGGACGATGAAGCTGATCCATTGCACCAGCAACAGGTTGTGCAGGGTCAGCCAGCCTGTCAGGTAATGCACGATCCCCGGCACCACCAGCGCCAGCAGGCTGGCCCACAGCAGCGGGATGTACGCATAGTCGTCGGCGCGCGCCGCAAGCACGGTCACCAGTTCCGCGTCGGTGTCGCGCTCGACCCGGGCGATTGCCTCGGCGACTTTGCGTTGTTCGTGTTCAGTCAGTAATGCCATGTTGTGAAGTGCCTGCTCATTTTTATTGTTACCAGCCGCCGGACGAACCACCGCCACCGAAACTGCCTCCACCGCCGCTGAAGCCCCCGCCTCCACCGCCGCCAAAACCACCACCGCCACCGAAACCGCCCCCGGAACCACCGGAGCCGCCACGGCCGGCGGGAAGGATACCGAGCATCTGGCAAACAAACACCGTCAGGATGAACAGCAACACCAGAAACACGAACAGCCCCGGATGCCGCGAGAGAAAATCGTCACTCGGGTCGCCGCCGGATTCATACACCGTCGACGGTTCGTCCAGCGGATTGCCGCCCAGCACCACCAGCATCGCCGCCACCCCGTCGCTGATGCCTTTGCTGAAGTTACCGGTCTTGAACGCCGGGGTGATGACCTGATTGATGATCACCGAACTTTGGGCGTCGGTCAGGCGATCTTCCAGTCCATAACCGACTTCAATGCGCAGTTTGCGCTCATCACGGGCGACTATGAGCAATGCGCCGTTGTTCTTGTCTTTCTGGCCGATGCCCCAGTAGCGGCCCAGTTGATAGCCGAAGTCGGCGATGTCGGCGCCCTGCAAGTCCGGCAACGTCACGATCACAAGTTGTTCACCCGTGACTTTCTCATGGGCCTGCAACTGCTGGGCAAGCTGCTCACGCACCGAGGGCTCGATCATCTGGGCGTTATCCACCACCCGCCCGGTCAGCTCCGGGAACTTCAATTCGGCCTGGACCGCCAGGGCAAACACCCAAAGCAACAACACCAGGCCAGCTTTCAACACGCGCATGGGGAACCTCGTCCGTGGTGACGCACCGATCAGAATTTAACTTCAGGCGGCTTTTCCGACCCCGGCGTGGCTTCGAAGGTCTCGCGCACCGGCAGGTTGCTGTACATCACGCTGTGCCACAGGCGGCCGGGGAACGTGCGAATCTCGGTGTTGTAGTTCTGCACCGCGAGGATGAAATCACGCCGCGCCACGCTGATCCGGTTCTCGGTGCCTTCGAGCTGCGATTGCAATGCGAGGAAATTCTGGTTGGCCTTCAGGTCCGGATAGCGCTCGGACACCACCATCAACCGGCTCAAGGCGCCACTGAGCTGATCCTGGGCCTGTTGGTATTGCTTGAGTTTTTCCGGGTTGTCGAGGGTCGAGGCGTCGACCTGGATCGAAGTGGCCTTGGCCCGCGCCTCGATCACCGCAGTCAGGGTCTCTTTCTCATGGGCGGCGTAGCCCTTGACGGTTTCCACCAGGTTGGGAATCAGGTCGGCGCGGCGCTGATACTGGTTCTGCACCTGACCCCAAGCGGCCTTGGCCTGCTCATCGAGGGTCGGGATGTTGTTGATGCCGCAGGCGGTCAGCAGCGTGGCCAGCACCAGCAAGGTGGCGATTTGCAGCCTCGACCGGTAAGACTCTCGTACATTCATATCAGTGATGCTCCCTTCACAGTCATTGAAAAAACAACCGGCAACCCTCTCGGCCGGCTCTTCGGGCATAATCGGCCGCGCCACTGGATTGCATCGGGGCAATGGGCTAAAAGATGCCCTGCGCAAAAAACTGCATCCGGCATTTTTTGAACCGGCACCCGAACAACAATAGTCGCTCCCTAAATTTTGGCTGGCCGGCGTGTACCTCGCCGTTTGGGCCCTTGAGAAAACTATTCATGAAGAAGCTGTGTTTGCTGGGCCTGTTCGTCAGCCTGGCCAGTCATAACGTATTGGCCGCCACGACGCCCGCACCTCTGGAGAACAAGGAAGCCTTCGTCAGCAATTTGATGAAGCAAATGACCCTCGATGAAAAAATCGGCCAGTTGCGCCTGATCAGCATCGGCCCGGAAATGCCCCGGGAGCTGATTCGCAAAGAGATCGCGGCCGGCAACATCGGCGGTACGTTCAACTCGATCACCCGTCCGGAAAACCGTCCGATGCAGGACGCGGCCATGCGCAGCCGGTTGAAGATCCCGATGTTCTTCGCCTATGACGTGATCCACGGCCACCGCACCATTTTCCCGATCCCGCTGGCCCTGGCGTCGAGCTGGGACATGGACGCCATCGGTCTGTCCGGGCGCATCGCCGCCAAGGAAGCCGCATCCGACAGCCTCGATATCACCTTCGCACCGATGGTCGATATCTCCCGCGATCCGCGCTGGGGCCGTACCTCCGAGGGCTTCGGCGAAGACACCTATCTCGTTTCGCGCATTGCCGGTGTGATGGTCAAGGCATTCCAGGGCACGGGCGCCAATGCGGCCGACAGCATCATGGCCAGCGTCAAGCACTTCGCCCTGTATGGCGCGGTCGAGGGTGGCCGCGACTACAACGTGGTCGACATGAGCCCGGTCAAGATGTACCAGGACTACTTGCCACCGTACCGCGCGGCGATCGATGCCGGTGCCGGCGGCGTGATGGTCGCGCTGAACTCGATCAACGGCGTGCCCGCCACCGCCAACACCTGGCTGATGAACGACCTGTTGCGCAAGGAATGGGGCTTCAAGGGCCTTGCGGTGAGCGACCACGGGGCGATTTTCGAGCTGATCAAGCACGGCGTCGCCGCTGACGGTCGCGAAGCCGCGAAGCTGGCGATCAAGGCCGGCATCCACATGAGCATGAACGACACCCTGTACGGCAAAGAACTGCCGGGGTTGTTGAAATCCGGCGAGATCCAGCAGAGCGACATCGACAACGCCGTGCGTGCGGTGCTCGACGCCAAGTACGACATGGGCCTGTTCAAGGACCCGTACCTGCGCATCGGCAAGGCCGAGGATGATCCGGCCGACACTTACGCCGACAGCCGCCTGCACCGTACCGAGGCCCGCGATGTCGCGCGCCGCAGCCTGGTGCTGCTGAAGAACCAGAACGAAACCCTGCCGCTGAAGAAGACCGCGAAAATCGCCCTGGTCGGCCCGCTGGCCAAGGCACCAATCGACATGATGGGCAGCTGGGCTGCTGCCGGCAAACCGGCGCAATCGGTGACCCTGTTCGACGGCATGACCACTGCGTTGGGTGATAAATCGACGCTGATCTATGCCCGTGGTGCCAACATCACCAGCGACAAGAAAATCCTCGACTACCTGAACTTCCTCAACTTCGATGCCCCGGAAGTGGTCGATGATCCGCGCCCGGCGAACGTGCTGATCGACGAAGCGGTGAAAGCCGCCAAGGATGCCGACGTGGTGGTTGCGGCTGTGGGCGAATCCCGTGGCATGTCCCACGAATCGTCGAGCCGTACCGATCTGAACATCCCGGAAAACCAGCGTGAACTGATCCGCGCCTTGAAAGCCACCGGCAAACCGCTGGTGCTGGTGCTGATGAACGGCCGTCCGCTGTCGATCCTCGAAGAGAAAGAGCAGGCTGACGCGATCCTGGAAACCTGGTTCAGCGGTACCGAAGGCGGCAACGCCATCGCCGACGTGCTGTTCGGCGACTACAACCCGTCGGGCAAACTGCCGATTTCCTTCCCGCGTTCGGTGGGCCAGATTCCGACCTACTACAACCACCTGACCATTGGCCGGCCGTTCACGCCGGGCAAACCGGGCAACTACACCTCGCAGTATTTCGATGACACCACCGGTCCGCTGTTCCCGTTCGGCTATGGCTTGAGCTACACCAGCTTCAGCCTGAGCGACATGGCCCTGTCATCGACCACGCTGAACAAGACCGGCAAGCTCGACGCCAGCGTCACGGTGAAGAACACCGGCAAGCGCGACGGTGAAACCGTGGTGCAGTTGTACATTCAGGACGAAACCGGTTCGATGATCCGTCCGATCAAGGAACTGAAAAACTTCCAGAAAGTGATGCTCAAGGCCGGCGAACAGAAAGTCGTGCACTTCACCATCACCGAGGACGACCTGAAGTTCTACAACACCCAGCTCAAGTACGCCGCCGAGCCGGGCAAGTTCAACGTGCAGATCGGCCTGGATTCCCAAGACGTGACGCAGCAGAGTTTTGAACTGCTGTAACCCTTGAAAGCAAAAGATCGCAGCCTTCGGCAGCTCCTACAGGTGTACACATAACCCTGTAGGAGCTGCCGAAGGCTGCGATCCTTTGGTCTTGCTTTACCCCCGCCGATCCAACAGATTCACCACCACCCGATCCACCCATCCCCACACCCTTTGCTTGACCCGCCGCCACAACGGCCGCCGTTGCCATTCTTCCAGGCTGACTTGCTGGCTCTGGGCAAAATCCGTTTCGAAACTCGCCGCCACCGCACGGGTCAATGCCGGGTCCAGTGCTTCCAGATTGGCTTCCAGGTTGAAACGCAGATTCCAGTGATCGAAGTTGCACGAACCGATGCTCACCCAATCGTCGATCAACACCATTTTCAGGTGCAGGAAACACGGCTGGTATTCGAAAATCTGCACCCCGGCCTTGAGCAATCGCGGGTAGTAGCGATGCCCGGCGTAGCGCACGGACGGGTGATCGGTGCGGGGCCCGGTCAGCAGCAGGCGCACATCGACGCCTCGACCAGCGGCACGGCGCAGGGAACGGCGGACTTTCCAGGTCGGCAGAAAATACGGGGTGGCCAGCCAGATGCGTTTCTGGCCGCTGTTCAGTGCGCGAATCAGCGATTGCAGAATATCCCGGTGCTGGCGGGCATCGGCATAGGCTACACGGCCCATGCCCTCGCCCGTGGACGGCACGCGAGGCAAACGCGGCAAGCCGAAATGCGACGCGGGTTTCCAGGCGCGGCGATGGCGGTTGGCGATCCATTGGCGGTCGAACAGCAGTTGCCAGTCCAGTACCAGCGGGCCGGTGATTTCCACCATCACTTCGTGCCACTCGCTGACGTTTTCGCCCGGCGTCCAGAACTCATCGGTAACACCAGTGCCACCAACCACCGCCATGCTCTGATCCACCAGCAGCAACTTGCGATGATCGCGATAGAAGTTGCCGACCCAACGCCGCCAGTTCAGGCGATTGTAAAAGCGCAGTTCAACCCCCGCCGCCATTAGGCGCTGGCGCAGAGTCAGGGTGAACGCGAGGCTGCCGTAGTCATCGAACAGGCAACGCACCCGCACGCCACGTTCGGCAGCCTGAACCAGCGCTTGCACCATGGCCTCGGCGCAGGCGCCCGCTTCCACCAGGTACAACTCCAGTTCGACCTGCTCTTCAGCGCGGGCAATCGCTACCAGCATGCGCGGGAAGAACTGCGGGCCGTCGATCAGCAGTTCGAAGTGATTGCCTTCACGCCACGGGAAAATTGCGCCGGCCATGTCAGCGCGCCGTGAAAATCAGTACCGCACCCACCGGCACCGACAGACTGATGGCCGACAGACCGGCGACCTTGCGCAGCGCGTCCAGGCCCGGTGCCATGTCGAAGTCTTCAGCATTGATAACCAGTGGCTCCAGCGTCACCACCTGAAAGCGTCGGTCATCGAGGCGGGTCGCCAGCAATTCGGCGTTGTAGGTGTGTTGCTTGCCATGCAGGTCGACGGTCAGCGGCAGGCGCAATTCCAGTTGTGCGCCGGGAGCGAGGTCGTTGATCGGGCGCAGGTCGATCTGCGTGGTGATCAGTGCTTCGGGAAATTTGTCGATCTCGAACAGGTTGTTGCGCATGCGCTCATCGCGCAACGGGATGCCGCTGTTGATCGAATCCAGCTCGACTTCAACCTGCGCCAACCCCTTGGGATCGACCTTGCCGTGCAACACCAGGAAGCGCTGCACTTCGGAAATATTGGCGTTTTTGGTGCTGACGAACGACAGCCGCGAAGACTCGCCGTCCAGATACCAGTTGGCCTGGGCCGACAGCGAAGCGCCGGCCAACAGCAATAAGGCGAGGGTTTTGCAGACAGACCGCATGAACATAAAGACTCGTAGGGCAGATAAACCTGTGCTGAACCTTAACTGCCCGCTGCTCTATTGCAAACCGAAGATCAAAAGATCGCAGCCTTCGGCAGCTCCTACAGGAGTACAAAAAACCGTGTAGGAGCTGCCGAAGGTTGCGATCTTTTTGCTGTCAGGCCATCACCTGCTGCACATCGCCGATGGTCGTGGCCAGGCTGTTGAGGTGCAGGCTCAGCACCCGTTCTACCGGCGCCTGGTCCATCGGCCAGTGCAACGCCATGCTGCCGACCAGTCGGCCGCCGGTGCGGATCGGCAACGCTACCGCGCGAATCAGGAACGGCAGGCGCACCGGGTATTCCCAGTAACCTTCGGTGCGTTGACCGAAACCTTGGTGCAAGGCCGTTTCAGTGGCGCTGAACAGTGTGTCGTCATTCAACCGTTCACGCTCGGCCAGACGTTCCACTTCAGAACTGTCCAGTGCGCCCAGGCAGGCCCGGCCCATGGCGGAATGAAACAGGCTGGCGTGCTGGCCGACGATCTGGCAATTGTTCGGATAGCGTTTGCGTAACACCGTCGGGATGGCACTTTCCATGACCTCGATCCGCTCGCCGTCGAAGCACGACAGATCCACCACCAGCCCGGTGCGCTCGCTCAATTCCAGCAACAGCGGCGCGGCGTTTTCGACCAGTCGCCGCTTGAAGCGCTGCTGGCTGTCGCCGAACAAGCGCTTGGCACACAAACGGTAACGCCGGTCGCTCAAGCCGCGATAGATCCAGCCCTGCTCCTGCAAGGTCAGCAACATGCGCGACACCGTGGCTTTGGGCAGGGCCGTCAGGTAATGCAACTCCTCCAGCCCCAACGCCTGATGCTCTCCCAGCAACTCGACGATCGCCAGGGCGCGCTCGACCGAACGCACACTGCCGGATTCTGCTTTGCTGTCCATGGATTCGATCTCCCTCTGCCCGGATGGAATGATCGTTTTATACAGCAAGATGTGCGCCCGTCCGGCGCGTTCAAGCGTTTTGCAGACAGCCGGGCGGTCGACGCTTGACCCACTGAGTCAACTGTTCATGGGCATACGCCAGTTGCAACACCGCGCGGTCGGCCTGGGCCGGGCCAATGATTTGCAGGCCCATCGGCAACCCGGCGGGGTTGAAACCCACCGGCACATTCATGCTCGGCAACCCGGCCAGGGTCGGTCCGATCACCACTTCCATCCAGCGGTGATAAGTGTCCATGCTCTGCCCGCCAACGATGCGTGGCCACGGGGTTTGTGCATCAAAAGGAAACACTTGGGCAGTGGGCAACAACAGGAAGTCGTAACGTTCGAACAATTCGTTCAAGGCTCGATACCACTCGCTGCGACTGACCGAGGCCTGATAGACATCTGCTGCCGTCAGGTGCAACCCGCCTTCGATTTCCCATTGCGCCTCAGGCTTGAGTTGCTCGCGCTTTTGCGGATCGGCGTACAGCGCGCCGAGGCTGCCTTGCACCAGCCAGTGACGATGCACCAGCCAGGTTTGCCACAGGCGTTCCATGGAGAAATCCGGCTGGCAGGCTTCGACCTTGCAGCCCAGTGCCGTGAAGTCCTGCAACGCCGATTCGCACAGGCTCATCACACCGGGGTCCATCGGCAGATAACCGTTGTAGTCGCCCAGCCAACCAACACGGACGTCGCTGAAATCCTGCGCCAGTGGCTGGTGAAAAATCTCCGGGTCTTGGGTCAGCGACAACGGCACGCGCGGATCGAACCCGGCCTGGGTGCCGAGCAAACGGGCGACATCGGTAACCGTGCGGCCCATCGGCCCCTCCGTGGCCAGTTGCTGGACGAACACCTCAGGTTGCGGCCCGTGGGGCACGCGGCCCGGGGACGGACGAAAACCGAAGACGTTGTTGAACGCCGCCGGATTGCGCAGCGAGCCCATCATGTCGCTGCCGTCGGCCACCGGCAACATGCGCAACGCCAACGCCACCGCCGCCCCGCCGCTGCTGCCACCGGCAACGCGGGTCGGGTCGTAGGCATTGGTGGTGGTGCCGAATACGCTGTTGTAGGTCTGCGAGCCGAGGCCGAACTCCGGAACGTTGGTCTTGCCGATGATGATCGCCCCGCAGTCACGCACCCGGGCCACGCTGATGGCGTCGCGCTGCGGGACTTGTTCGGCGAACAGCGGCGAGCCCATGCTGGTGCGCAAACCGGCGGTGGCCGCCAGATCCTTGACCGCTTGCGGCATGCCGTGCATCCAGCCTCGGGACTGGCCCTGCTCCAGTTGCCGGTCACAGGCGTCGGCTTCGGCCAGCAGTTCTTCACTCGGACGCAGCGACACCAGCGCATTGACCAGCGGATTGAAGCGCTCGATCTGCGCCAGATACGCCTGCATCACTTCACGGCACGACACCTGCCGCGCGTGGATGGCCCAGGACAGCGCATCGGCGTCCATTTCAACAATCGGATTGATGCTCAAGGTTTCACCCCAAGGTTAAGTTCGACAGATCGCTTTGCCCGTGGTGCTTCCTGCATGCAGTAAGTGCCCAACAGCGTCAGCAGGCAAGCGAACAATACGTAGAACGATGGCGCCACCGGCGTTGCCAACACCTTGCTCAGCCAAGTGACGATCAGCGGCGCGAAACCACCGAACACCATCACTGCGACGTTGTAGGCCACCGACACCCCGGTGGAGCGCACTTCGATGGGGAACTGCTCGGCCAGCGCCGTCGGTGCCGGGCCGAAAAAACCGCCAATAGCGCTGCACAGCAACAGTTGCATCACCAGCAAGCGCTCCACCGACGGCGCTGCCGCCACCCACACGTACAGCGGATACACCATCAGGAAAAACGCCAGGGTGAACGCCATCAGTACCGGGCGACGACCGAGGCGATCCGACAACGCGCCGGACAATGGAATGACCACCGTCATCACCGCCACCGCAAGCATTTGCACCAGCAGCACTTGATCCAGCGGCAGGCCCAGATTCTTGTGGGCAAAGGTCGGCATGTTCACCAGCACCACGTAGAACGACACGGTCGCCCCGCAGGCCAGACCCATCGACACCAGAATGCTGCGGCGGTGCTCGCGGAGCACTTGCATCAGGCTCGGGCTCTGACCTTTGGCCTGCTTGCGTGCTTCAAGAAACTCTTCCGGCTCTTCCATGTGCTTGCGAATCCACAGCCCGACCGGGCCGATCAACAAGCCGATCATGAATGGAATGCGCCAGCCCCAACTGTCCAGCGCCTCTGGAGAAAGCAGGTGGGTGAACAAGGCAACCATCGCTGCCCCGGAGAACACCGCCAGGCATTGCCCGACCAATTGCCACGAGCCGTACAAACCCTTGCGATGCGCGGGCGCACTCTCCACCAGGAACGCCGTGGCGCTGGCGTATTCGCCGCCCGTGGCGAAGCCCTGGAGCATCCGCGCAACCACGATCAGCAGCGGCGCGCCCATGCCGATGGCGGCGTAATTCGGCGCGAAGGCGATCAGTGCGATGGACACGGTCATCAGGCGGATGATCATCTGCATCGCCGCCTTGCGCCCTTTGCGGTCCGAATACATGCCCAACAGAATGCCGCCCACCGGGCGCATGAAGAAGCCGACGCCGAAGGTCGCCAACGCCATCAGCAGCGACGCGTACTCGTCTTCAGACGGGAAAAATTGCCGGGCGATGATGCTCGCCAGAAAGCCGTAAACGATGAAGTCATACCATTCCAGCGCATTGCCGATAACAGCGGCGACCACTTGCCGGGTACGCGAAACGCCTGTGCTCGAAGTCTGCATAGGGAACTCTCCAAAAACCTGTTGGGTAACGGCGGGCACGACGGAGCGCGCCCGGTCCAGCGGCAGTAGAAAGTGCGGAAATCAGGCAGGCTTGAGCCAGCTCTCGGTCAGCGCGCCCCAGTACGCCGCGCCGGTCAGCAGGATGTCGTCGTTAAAGTCATACGCGGGGTTGTGCACCATCGGCCGCGACACGCCGTTGCCGATGAACAGATAGGCGCCGGGGCAGCGTTGCAGCATCCAGGCGAAGTCTTCGCTGCCCATCAGTTTGGGCGTGTTGCCGTCCACCGCATCAGCGCCAACCAGTTCGACGCCGACTTGACGGGCGAACTCGGTTTCGGCGGCGTGGTTGACCAGTACCGGATAGGCCGGGCGATGTTCGATGCGTGAGGTGCAACCGAAACTCTGGGCCTGGGATTCGATGATTGCGCGCACGCGGTCGAGGGTTTGCTCGCGCACTTGGGCGTTCAGTGCACGCAAGCTCAGGCGCAGGATCGCCTGCTGCGGAATGACGTTGGCTGCTTCCCCGGCCTGCAACGCGCCGACCGTGACCACCGCCGCCTGCTGCGCATCGATGTTGCGCGCAACCACGGTTTGCAGAGCCATGACCACACTCGCCGCCGCCACCAACGGATCGACCGCCAGATGCGGCATCGAGCCGTGGCCGCCCACGCCTTCGATGGTCACTGTGAGCAAGTCCTGCGAAGCCATCATCGGCCCTTCGCGAAAGCCCAGATGCCCTGCCGGCAAGCCCGGCATGTTGTGCATGCCGAACAGCGCATCGCACGGAAAACGTTCGAGCAGGCCATCGGCGAGCATCGCTTCAGCGCCGCCCTGGCCTTCTTCGGCGGGTTGAAAAATCAGGGTCAGGGTGCCGTCGAACTGCCGGGTTGCCGCCAGGTAGCGCGCCGCGCCCAGCAACATCGTGGTGTGGCCGTCATGCCCGCAGGCGTGCATGCAACCCTTGTGCTGGCTGCTGTAGGTTGCTCCGGTGTTTTCGATGATCGGCAGCGCATCCATGTCCGCCCGTATCCCGAGTTTGCGCGGGCTGCTGCCATTGCGCAGGACGCCGACCACGCCGGTCTTGCCGATACCGGTGTGCACCTCGTAGCCCCAATCCGCCAGGGATTTGGCCACCAGCGCCGAGGTGCGGTTTTCCTCGAAGCCGAGTTCCGGGTGGGCGTGGATGTCCTGGCGGGTGGCGTGCAGGTCGCTAGCCACGTCGTTGAGCCAGGCAAGGATGTGCTGATGTCGGGTCATGACGATTGTCCTCAGGCCGGGTGATTTCCCGTTCTTGTTGTTCGCAGTGATTTCGCGACACATCGAAGGCAGGTCGCGCTCACCGCCAGATAACCGCGAGTCGAGCGCGAGGACAATCGAATGTGGTTCCACAGAGTGGAACCTGAGGGGATGTCAGGGCTGCAAGCGGCAACCCTGACGCTCGCCGATCCACACGGCGCTGTTGCTGCGGCCCATGCCGCTGACCGTGATGCGCTTGCTGGCGGTGTCATCGGCAAAGTCGCTGGTGGGCAGCCACTGCTTCACGTAAGCGTGGCAATACTCGGCGTCGTTGTTCATCACGTAACGGCACGAGCAATATTCCTTCGCGGTATAGGCGCTGATGATGTCGGGGAACGCCCACAGTGCAACGCGCTCGTGCCAGATCCAGCCGAGCAAGGCGAGCAGCAGGATCAGCAACAGTGAACTGAACGGGCGACGGCGTATGAAACCGGTCATGGCTGCACCTTTGTCGCAAACGCCTTGAGCGCGAGTTTCAGTAATTCGTTGTGCCGGTAGCTGCCGTCGCGGTCATCGCCGTAACGCACGATCACCAGTTTTTCGCTGGGAATCACGTACATCGCCTGGCCCCAATGGCCCAGCGCGGCGAAGGTGTCGGTGGGCGCATCGGGCCAGGGTTGGGCGGCGCCGTCGGCTGCGCTATTGAGCCACCAGTGCCCGCCGGGTACGGCTTCGTCCTGATGGGCGTGATAGTTCGCGAAAGGTTCGCGGTTGAACGCGACCCAATCCTTGGGCAGCAGTTGTTTGTCGCCCCAACGACCGTCGCGGGCCATCAGCAAACCGACCCGCGCCAGATCCCGTGCGGTGAGGTAAGCATACGAGGACGCAACGAAAGTCCCCGTGGCATCGCTTTCCCAAACGGCATGGCGAATGCCCAGCGGATCGAACAGTGCGGTCCATGGATAGTCCGCATAGCGATTCGGCCCGACGATGTTTTTCAGCGCGGCGGACAACAGATTGCTGTCACCACTGGAGTAGCGAAATGCCTGGCCCGGCGCCGCGTAACTGGAGTGATCGGTGGTGAACGCGGCCATGTCCCCATGGCCTCGGGTGTAGAGCATGGCCACCACCGAGGACTTCAACGGTGCGTATTCGTAGTCTTCCTGCCAGTCGATGCCCGAGGCCCAGTGCAGCAGATCGGCGATGGTCATGTCCGGGTGTTTTTTCAGCGGCGGATAAAATTTCTGCGCCGGCTCCTGGAGCTTGAACAGGCCTTCGCCGTAAGCCACACCCAGCACCGTGGCCATCAGGCTTTTGCTGATCGACCATGTCAGGTGCGGGGTGTCGGCGGTGGTCGGGCCGGCGTAGCGTTCGTAGATCAATTGGCCATCGCGGATCACCAGCAGGGCGTCGGTGCGGATGCCTTGGCGGGTGGTGTCGTTGCGGGGTGGGAAGGCGTAACTCTCCAGGGCCTGAAGCGCCGGGCCGGTGAGGGTCGGACCGGTTTGCCATTGCTCGGCGGGCCAGTTTTCGGCGTGGGCCGTGAGGCTGAGCAGTAGCAGGAGAAACAGGGACAAGCCTTTGGGCATGGTGAGGGGCTCTTGGGGAATAACCCGCTGAGCCTAGTCGAGGTTGATGACAGTTCCGGGATTTGTGTTGCCTATAAGGCCGCCATCGCGGGCAAGCCTTGCTCCTACAGGTTATGTGTCATTTTTGAAAACGCATCAATCCTGTAGGAGCAAGGCTTGCCCGCGATGAGGCCCGTCAAATCACCGCAAGTGCCTTGGCCAACCGCTTCTCCCGCGCCCCCGCCGCCAAATCCATCACCGCCTGATCCCGCTGCCACATCGCCGCCCACTCCGGCGGTCCATCGGCCAGCGCTTCATTGATTTCAGTTTTCAGCGCTTCGAACTGCGCAAACAATCCACCGAGCAACACATGCCCAGCCGGATGACTCGGTGCCTGGCGGCTGACTTCCGCACACCCGGCCAACAGCGCCAACAAGCGTAATTGCAGCGATTGCGGCCAGGCGCAGTCATCGCCGACGCCATACAACCAAGCGCTCATGGCGCTCAGCACATAGATGTCTTCAAGAGTGCGGAACGGTTTGACGTAGGCATCCCAGCCATCCCCCGCGAGCAGTTCACACAGCGCGTTATCGAGAAACAAGCGGCCGTGGCTGATGTCCGGCATCAACGGAATCGACGGCAGTTGTTCCACCCGCACACCCGGTTCATCGGGATAGATCACCGCCAGACTCAACTGTGGATCTTCACCGGGCTCTTCACTGCGCGCGGCGACCAGCAGCCAGTCGGCGGCATCGCCAGCGGTGACGAAATCCTTGCGCCCGCTCAGGCGTAAACCGTTGAGCCGGGTTTGCATGTCAGCCGGGCGCAGGCTGCGTTGCTCAGTCGCGCACAGGGCGCCGAGGCTCAACGGCGCGCTCGGCCAGAGCATGCGCAGTGCCGCTTGATAGCCCACCAGAAACGCCAGCCCCGGCGTCGCCATCAAGCGCCCGCCCGCCACCGCCAATTCGAATGGCGTGACGCTGCCCAATTGCTCTAACAAGGTCGCGAAGCCTTCGCCCAGATCCGGGTTGGCGGGCAAGCGATCGCGGCGTTTCAACAGGGTTTGCCAGGGCATAAGAGGCTCCTCGTGGGCTGTCATATAAGCATCACCAAAGCTTCATGGCGATGACACCGGGGCTACATAGCCTGACTTTGCACAACAAGGCTGGATAAAGAAAGTCGATCCGCTGTAACCCAAAGACGGGTGAGCAGCCCGCACGGAGAATCGCCATGACTCAGATCGCCCGCATCAGCGACACCGGCAACGAACGCCGCCTGCAAGCCGAACGCCTGGTGGGCGCCGAGGCTTTGCAGGAAGCTCAGGCCTTGCGTTTCAACGTGTTCAGCGGCGAGTTCAACGCCAAGCTGAAAGGCGCGGAACTGGGTCTGGACATGGATGACTATGATGTTCACTGCGCCCACATCGGCGTGCGTGACCTGAACACTGGCCGCCTGGTGGCGACCACCCGTTTGCTCGACCACACCGCCGCCAGCAGCCTGGGCAAGTTCTACAGCGAAGAAGAATTCAGTCTGCATGGCCTGGTCCATCTGCAAGGCCCGATCCTGGAAATCGGTCGCACCTGCGTCGATCCGGCCTACCGCAACGGAGGCACCATCGCCGTGCTTTGGGGCGAACTGGCCGAAGTACTGAACGAGGGCGGCTACAGCTATTTGATGGGTTGCGCGAGCATCCCGATGCAGGACGGCGGCATCCAGGCGCACGCCATCATGCAGCGACTGCGCGAACGCTACCTGTGCACCGAACACCTGCGCGCCGAACCGAAAAAACCGCTGCCGACCCTGGATATTCCTTCCAACGTGATCGCCGAAATGCCGCCGCTGCTCAAGGCCTACATGCGCCTGGGCGCGAAGATCTGCGGCGAGCCATGCTGGGATGAAGATTTCCAAGTCGCCGACGTGTTCATCCTGCTCAAGCGCGACGAACTCTGCCCGCGCTACGCCAAACACTTCAAGGCGGCTGTGTGATGAGCCGGCTACGCGTGTACGCGCGAATTGCGCGGGTGTTGCTGGTGGTGGGTCTTGGCCTGACCATGGCCAGTGTGTTCGGCGTGTTCGAACGCTTGGGCATGGCCCACTCGATGGAACGGCGTCAGCGCTGGTCGCGGTTTTTCATGGCACGCCTGAGCAACGCCCTGCCCTTCGACGTGACGGTCCACGGTCAAATGCCTAGAGCGCCGATGCTCTGGGTCAGCAATCACGTGTCCTGGACTGACATCCCGCTGCTGGGGATGCTCACGCCGATGTCATTCCTGTCCAAGGCCGAAGTGCGCACCTGGCCGGTGGCGGGCTGGTTGGCGGCCAAGGCCGGTAGCCTGTTTATCCGTCGAGGTTCGGGCGACAGCCAGTTGATCCGCAAACAGATGACCCGACATCTGGAACAGGCGCATCCGCTGCTGATGTTCCCGGAAGGCACCACCACCGATGGCCGTTCATTGCGCACCTTCCATGGTCGCCTGCTGTCCGCCGCCATCGATTCAGAAGTGGCGTTGCAACCGGTGGCGATTCGTTATGTGCGTGACGGTGAGCTCGATACATTGGCACCGTTCATTGGCGACGATGATTTGCTCTCGCATCTGATGCGTCTGTTTGCCAATGACCGTGGTGGTGTGGAGATTCATTTGCTCAAGCCGATTGCTTGCGAAGGCCGGGAGCGCGCGGCACTGGCGTTCGACGCGCAGCAGGCGGTGCAGAAGGCGTTGTTTGGTGATGTGGTGAAATCTGCTGAACCGCGTCGTGCAGGCGAACTGATCGCCGCCTGAAAACAAAAGATCGCAGCCTGCGGCAACTCCTACACCGATCTCTGTAGGAGCTGCCGCAGGCTGCGATCTTTTGATTTTGTCTAAAGTCGCTGCACTGCAAAATCCTGCAACTGCGGATAGAACAACCGAAAATCCTCACTCAACGGTTCATACAACCGCCGCAATTCCTGCATCGCCGGCGCCAGCTCTTCCGGGCGGGTCAAGCGCCGGGAAATCCCCCGCAGCACCTGTTCCAGCACTTCGAATTCCTGGTACGAACCCAGCCAGTCGTTGGCCACCATGTGCGGGGCAATCTTCGCCAAACGTTCCGGCAATTGCTGTTCGCTGGACAGTACGCGATAAACGTCTGAAGTGAACAACTCCAGCGGCCGATCGGCATACAGCGTCCAGTCCCGCGCCAGGCAATGGTCGAAAAACACGTCGAGGACGATCCCGGCATAACGCCGGCGCGTCAGGGAAAACCGCGACAGCGCGACATCCACCAGCGGATGGCGATCGGTGAATACGTCGATGCTGCGATGCAGCTGGATGGCCGCTTCGATCTCCGGTTCGAACTGCCCTTGCAGCCTGCCTTTGACGAAATCGCCGTACAGACTGCCGAGCAATTGACCGGGACGCTGGCCACCGAGGTGAAGATGTGCGAGATAGTTCATGGGCGCAGCTTAGCACTGCGTCCTGGTATCTACATCCACCGTATCGTTATAACCCGATATACCGATTTACTCGGTCATCAGACCAAAATCATATTGGTGTATCGCGAAATAGCGATATAAAGTTCGCCTCATCGCGATATAGCGTTTTACTGATCACGAGCACACTGCCATGAACCTTGACCTCGACGAAATAATAAAAGCCCTGGCACACCCAGTACGGCGAGACATCCTGCACTGGCTCAAAGACCCGACCGTCGAATTTCCCGACCAGTCCCACAGCAACGAGCACGGCGTTTGCGCCGGGCAGATCGATCAACGTTGCGGCCTGTCGCAGTCCACGGTGTCCGCACACCTGGCAACCCTGCAACGCGCCGGCCTGATCAGCAGCCGCAAAGTCGGCCAGTGGCACTTCTTCAAACGCAACGAGGAAACCATTCAGGAGTTCCTCCGCATCTTCAGCAAAGAGCTCTGACCCTTAACGTCAGTCAGCCAAAAGGAATTAACCAATGCCCCTCTCGCTACTTATATTGGCCTTGAGCGCCTTCGCCATCGGCACCACCGAGTTCGTCATCATGGGCTTGCTGCCCGATGTGGCGGTCGATCTCGGTGTGTCGATTCCCGGTGCCGGCTGGCTGGTGACCGGTTACGCCCTGGGCGTGGCCATCGGTGCGCCGTTCATGGCGCTGGCCACCGCCAGGCTGCCACGCAAGGCTGCACTGGTGGCGTTGATGGGTATTTTCATCATCGGCAACCTGCTCTGCGCAGTGGCCAGTGACTACAACGTGCTGATGTTTGCCCGCGTGGTCACGGCCCTGTGTCACGGTGCCTTTTTCGGTATCGGCTCAGTCGTAGCCGCCGGCCTGGTGCCAGCGAACAAGCGCGCCTCGGCCGTGGCCCTGATGTTCACCGGCCTGACCCTGGCCAACGTGCTCGGCGTGCCGCTGGGCACCGCGCTCGGTCAGGAAGCCGGCTGGCGTTCGACCTTCTGGGCGGTGACCGTGATTGGTGTGATTGCGTTGATTGGCCTGATCCGCTTCCTGCCGTCCAAGCGCGATGAAGAAAAACTCGACATGCGTGCCGAACTGCGCGCTCTCAAAGGCGCCGGTATCTGGTTGTCCCTGAGCATGACCGCGCTGTTCGCCGCGTCGGTGTTCACCCTGTTCACTTACGTCGCGCCACTGCTGGGCGAAGTCACCGGCGTGTCGCCCCGTGGCGTGACCTGGACATTGATGCTCATCGGCCTGGGCCTGACGGTCGGCAACATCATCGGCGGCAAGATGGCCGACAAAGGCCTGGCCGCCACAATGATCGGCGTGTTCATCGCCATGGCGGTGGTGTCCACCGTACTGACCTGGACCAGCGTCGCGCTGATCCCAACCGAAATCACCCTGTTCCTCTGGGCTACCGCGTGTTTTGCCGCCGTGCCTGCCCTGCAAGTCAACGTGGTGACTTACGGCAAGGCCGCGCCGAACCTGGTTTCGACCCTGAACATCGGCGCCTTCAACGTCGGCAACGCCCTTGGCGCCTGGGTCGGCGGCAGCGTCATCGCCCACGGCTTCGGCCTGACCAGCGTGCCGCTCGCGGCAGGCGCACTGGCGGTACTCGCCTTGCTGGTTACCCTGATTACTTTCCGCCAGAACGGCAATCCCGAGCTGGCTCCTGCTACCAACTGATTCACTTACCTCACGAGGGTTGTACTGAATGACCACTATTTTCGATCCGATCAAACTGGGTGACCTCGAGTTGGCCAACCGCATCATCATGGCCCCGCTGACCCGCTGCCGCGCCGACGAAGGCCGTGTGCCGAACGCGCTGATGGCCGAGTACTACGTGCAACGCGCAACTGCCGGGTTGATCCTCAGCGAAGCGACTTCGGTCACGCCAATGGGCGTCGGCTATCCGGACACCCCGGGTATCTGGTCCAACGACCAGGTGCGTGGCTGGGCCAACGTGACCAAGGCAATCCATGGCGCGGGCGGCAAGATTTTCCTGCAACTGTGGCACGTGGGCCGGGTTTCGCACTCGTCCTATCTCAACGGTGAAGCGCCGGTCGCACCGAGCGCCATCCAGCCCAAAGGTCACGTCAGCCTGGTTCGTCCATTGTCTGACTACCCGACCCCGCGCGCCCTGGAAACCGCTGAAATCGCCGACATCGTCGACGCCTACCGCACCGGTGCCGAGAACGCCAAGGCCGCCGGTTTTGACGGCGTGGAAATCCACGGCGCCAACGGTTACCTGCTCGACCAGTTCCTGCAAAGCAGCACCAACCAGCGCACCGACAACTACGGCGGCTCCCTGGAAAACCGTGCACGCCTATTGCTGGAAGTGACCGACGCCGCGATCGAAGTCTGGGGCGCCGGCCGCGTCGGTGTGCATCTGTCGCCACGTGCCGATTCCCATGACATGGGCGATGACAACCTGGCCGAAACCTTCACCTACGTCGCCCGCGAACTGGGCAAGCGTGGCATCGCGTTCATCTGCTCGCGCGAGAAAGAAGGCGCCGACAGCCTCGGCCCACAAATCAAGGAAGCCTTCGGCGGCCCGTACATCATCAACGAACGCTTCACCAAGGACAGCGCCAACGCGTGGCTGGCCAGCGGCAAGGCGGATGCGGTCGCTTTCGGCGTCCCGTTCATTGCCAACCCGGACCTGCCTGCACGTTTGAAAGCTGACGCGCCGCTGAACGAAGCGCGTCCGGAACTGTTCTACGCCAAGGGCCCGGTCGGCTACATCGACTACCCAGCGCTGTAAAAGCCATGTAAAAATAAAAAGCCCGACGCGTTAACGTCGGGCTTTTTTTATACTTAAAATAACTTTACCTAACAAATCCCCTGAAAAAACTTCATACGCCCAACCAACACCCGCGCCCCCAAACAAGCCATACAAATTTACAATTACAAGCCAGACACCCACCAAGAATAACTTGATACTCCACGACGCCTCATGACAAAACCGGAACGCTACGGAAAGCCTTACCTATCAATTTAAAGGATTTAAACAATGGACACTAACGGCCCAATTCACGCACCACTTATTACTGCAAACATGAGTCTTGAGAAAGAGGGAATATTTGCCTCAGGCCAAGCATTCCCCAAACACTATACGGTGATGACAATTAACATCACCAACAACACCAATGGGCCCATCCACCTGTTGACGGCTGGCTGGGACTTGACTGGAACGTCGCTATCGGATTTCGACATTGATGCAGAGGATGAACAAACTCTTAACCTTCCTTACTATCGTGACTTCTCCAGCAATGGTCTAACTTACAACAAGAGAAAGTTCGCCCCACTACATCAACAATTTTCGTATGCCACCGAAGATGGATTGATTTGCACAATTGATATCCAACTGACAATTACAATTGGCTTTGGCGTACTGCACCCGACCCTCTGGCCAAACTGGAAAACAACAATCACGCGATCGGGTAACAGCAATAGTCGATACCCGGCCACCGCCGAGATAACAGACAGGAGCAAAGATGCGCCCTTCAGCTTTAGCGTCGATCTGATACTCGGTTAAGTTATCCAGCCAATAAAAACGACGACTAATAAATCATCAAAGTCAAATTACGTCTGCCTGTTCAACTCCCCCCTGGCCCCAGCGCGCATCGCCGGGGCTACTTCCCTCTGGGCTTGATTCACCTTTTGAAATTCAGCCCCTCATACAAACGCAACACAAAATTCCTACAATTTATGTAGCTTGCGATCTGTCAACCTGACACGTGTCCGTATATAAAAGCACCCCATTGCCACAGGACGGGTGAAGAACTGTTCATCTATGGCTTCGACGGTTGACACATACATCGTTGATTACGCATTTTGCTTCACTTGCGCAGGCTGGGGCTGAAGCGCAATAGATCCAGACCGGTATCGACCCAACGCTCGGCCTCGATGTGCAGTTGAAAGCTGTCAGGGGCCAACAGCCACTGATACAGGATGCCATCGATAAAAGCGTGCAGGCTGATGGCCGCTCGGGCGGTGTCGAGGTTTTCCGGCAACTGTCCGCGATTCACGGCGTTACTCAAGGCCAGGCCGATTCGCACATTGCAGTCCAGGCTGGCTGCCACGCGCTGTTGGCGCAGGTCGCACATTTCATCGGTGAATTCGCACTTATGAAACAGAATTTCGTTGATGCGCCGGGTTTTCGGGTCCAGCGCAATTTGATGAAACAAATGAATCAACAATTTGCGCATGCAGCCCAACGGATCGAGTTCGTCTTCGCTCTCGCTGGCCTTGGCCATTTCTTCCAGCGGCTCGTGCAGAGTGTCGAGCATGGCCTGCACCAGATCCGCCTTGTTGCTGAAATGCCAATAAATAGCCCCGCGCGTGACGCCGGCCAGGGTCGCGATATCCGCCAGAGTGGTTCGGGCCACGCCCCGCTCGTAAAAGGCTTTCTCGGCCGCTTCGAGTATCTGGCTACGGGTTTCTTGAGCTTCCTCTTTGGTGCGACGAACCATGGCAGTACAACCTCAATCAGGATGCTTCAGCGATGTCTGAATATCAGCTGAATAAAAGTGGGGCGAGCGCTCTTGGGTATCGTCCCCGGGCCTACAATTCCAACCTTTCAGCGGCGTCTGTAACGGCGTGGATACACAGCCAAGGTATTTACAAACAGCCGTGAACGTAAGTATATTCCTTAGCATGCTACTTATCCACCCGGCACCCAATTTTTACCTTCCATCTTTTCTTGTGCGTTTATTTCGCGCCTGACCCGAGGATTTTCATGCAATTCAAGCCAGCTGTTACCGCTCTGGTCGCCGCCGTCGCCCTGGCATCGCTGCTCAGCGGATGCAAAAAGGAAGAAGCTCCACCGGCCGCACCACCGCCTCAGGTCGGCGTCGTCACGCTCCAGCCGCAAACGTTTACGCTCACCTCGGAATTGCCGGGGCGCACCAGTGCGTTCCGCATTGCCGAGGTTCGTCCGCAGGTCAACGGCATCATTCTCAAGCGTCTGTTCAAGGAAGGCAGCGACGTCAAGGCCGGCCAGCAGCTGTATCAGATCGATCCATCGATCTATGAAGCGACCCAGAAAAGCGCCGAAGCCAACCTGCGTTCGACCAAGTCGATTTCCGATCGCTATCAGCAACTGGTCAACGAACAGGCCGTGAGCCGCCAGGAATACGACACGGCCGTGGCCAACCGCCTGCAATCGGAAGCCGCGCTGCAAACGGCCCAGATCAATGTGCGCTACACCAAGGTCTACGCGCCACTGACCGGTCGTATCGGTCGATCTACGGTCACCGAGGGTGCGCTGGTCAGCAATGCCCAGACCGAGGCGATGGCCGTGATCCAGCAACTCGACCCGATCTACGTCGACGTGACCCAGTCCTCGGTCGAGCTGCTGCAACTGCGCCGCGACCTCGAAAGCGGTCGTCTGCAAAAGGCCGGCGACAACGCCGCGACCGTCAAGCTGACCCTCGAAGACGGCAGCCAGTACAAACTCGACGGCAAGCTGGAGTTCTCCGAAGTCTCGGTTGACCAGACCACCGGCTCCGTGACTCTGCGCGCCGTGTTCCCGAACCCTGATCACACGCTGCTTCCCGGCATGTTCGTACATGCCCGGTTGCAGGCCGGTGTGAATAGCGCGGCGATCCTGGCCCCGCAACAAGGCGTGACCCGCGACCTCAAAGGCACACCGACCGCACTGGTCGTCGGGCCGGACAACAAGGTCGAACTGCGTCAGCTCAAGGCCAGCCGTACCGTCGGCAACCAATGGCTGATCGAAGACGGTCTGAAAGCCGGCGATCGCCTGATTACCGAAGGCCTGCAATTCGTCAAACCTGGCATTGAAGTCAAAGCCAGCGATGCGACCAACGTAGCCGCAAAGAACCCGGCCCCCGCACAGGCAGCTGACAAGGCTTCCAGCGGCAAAGGGGAGTAAACCATGTCGAAATTTTTTATCGACCGTCCGATTTTCGCCTGGGTAATTGCCCTGGTGATCATGCTGGTCGGGGCACTATCGATCCTCAAGCTGCCGATCAACCAGTACCCGAGCATTGCGCCTCCGGCCATCGCCATTTCCGTGACCTACCCGGGCGCTTCCGCGCAAACCGTGCAGGACACCGTGGTTCAGGTGATCGAACAGCAGCTCAACGGTATCGACAACCTGCGTTATGTGTCCTCGGAAAGTAACTCCGACGGCACCATGACCATCACCGCGACCTTCGAGCAAGGCACCAACTCCGATACCGCGCAGGTCCAGGTCCAGAACAAGCTGAACCTGGCCACCCCGCTGCTGCCGCAAGAAGTGCAGCAACAGGGTATCCGCGTGACCAAGGCAGTGAAGAACTTCCTGCTGGTGATCGGCGTGGTGTCGCGTGACGGCAGCATGACCAAGGACGACCTGTCCAACTACATCGTGTCGAACATGCAGGACCCGATCTCGCGGACCGCCGGTGTCGGTGACTTCCAGGTGTTCGGTTCGCAGTACGCCATGCGTATCTGGCTCGACCCGGCCAAGTTGAACAACTTCAACCTGACCCCGATCGACGTCAAGACCGCCATCGCCGCACAGAACGTTCAGGTGTCCTCCGGTCAACTCGGCGGTTTGCCTGCCCTGCCCGGCACCCAGCTGAACGCGACGATCATCGGCAAGACTCGTCTGCAAACCGCTGAGCAGTTCGACAAGATCCTGCTCAAGGTCAACAAGGACGGTTCTCAGGTTCGGTTGAAAGATGTCGCCGATGTCGGCCTGGGTGGTGAGAACTACAGCATCAATGCCCAGTTCAACGGTGCCCCGGCATCCGGTCTGGCGGTGAAGCTGGCCACCGGCGCCAACGCGCTGGATACCGCCAAGGCGCTGCGCACCACCATCGACAACCTCAAGCCGTTCTTCCCGCAAGGGATGGAAGTGGTGTTCCCGTACGACACCACCCCGGTGGTGACCGAGTCGATCAAAGGCGTGGTTCACACCCTGGTTGAAGCGGTTGCGCTGGTGTTCCTGGTGATGTTCCTGTTCCTGCAGAACTTCCGCGCGACCATCATCACCACGATGACTGTGCCGGTGGTATTGCTCGGTACGTTCGGCATCCTCGCGGCCGCCGGTTTCAGCATCAACACCCTGACCATGTTCGGTATGGTATTGGCCATCGGCTTGCTGGTGGACGACGCCATCGTCGTGGTGGAAAACGTCGAACGGGTGATGAGCGAAGAAGGCCTGTCGCCCAAGGAAGCCACCAAGAAGTCCATGGGCCAGATCCAGGGCGCACTGGTCGGTATCGCTCTGGTACTGTCGGCGGTTCTGTTGCCGATGGCGTTCTTCAGCGGTTCCACCGGTGTGATCTACAAGCAGTTCTCGATCACCATCGTCTCGGCCATGGCTCTGTCGGTACTGGTTGCGCTGATCTTCACCCCGGCGCTGTGCGCCACCATGCTCAAGCCGATCAAGAAAGGCGAGCACGGCACGCCGAAACGCGGCTTCTTCGGCTGGTTCAACCGCAACTTCGACCGTGGTGTCAGAAGCTACGAGCGTGGCGTGGGCAGCATGCTGACGCACAAGGCGCCGTACCTGTTGGCGTACCTGATCATCGTCGTCGGCATGATCTGGCTGTTCACCCGCATTCCAACAGCGTTCCTGCCGGAAGAAGACCAGGGCGTACTGTTCGCCCAGGTGCAAACTCCGGCCGGTTCGACTGCCCAGCGTACCCAAGTGGTCGTGGACGAAATGCGTGAATTCCTGCTGCGTCCGGGCAAGGACGGCGGTGAAGGCGATGCGGTGAACTCAGTGTTTACCGTGACCGGCTTCAACTTCGCCGGCCGTGGCCAGAGTTCGGGTATGGCGTTCATCATGCTTCGTCCATGGGACGACCGTAACGCCGACAACAGCGTGTTCAAGGTTGCAGCCCGTGCCCAGCAGCACTTCTTCACCTTCCGTGACGCGATGGTGTTCGCCTTCGCCCCGCCAGCGGTACTGGAGCTGGGTAACGCCACCGGTTTCGACGTGTTCCTTCAGGACCGCGCCGGTATCGGTCACGAAAAACTGATGGAGGCGCGTAACCAGTTCCTCGGCATGGCGGCGCAAAGCAAGATTCTGACTCAGGTGCGTCCGAACGGCCTGAACGACGAACCGCAATACCAGCTGGAAATCGATGACGAGAAGGCCAGTGCCCTGGGCATTACCATCGCCGACATCAACAACACCCTGTCGATTGCGTTGGGCAGTAGCTACGTCAACGACTTCATCGACCGTGGTCGGGTGAAGAAGGTTTACGTGCAAGGCCAGCCGGGCGCTCGCATGAGCCCTGAGGACCTGAAGAAGTGGTACGTGCGCAACAGCGTCGGCACCATGGTTCCGTTCTCGGCGTTCGCCAAGGGTGAGTGGATCTACGGTTCGCCGAAACTGGCCCGATACAACGGCGTGGAAGCGATGGAAATCCTCGGTGCCCCGGCGCCGGGTTATTCCACCGGTGAAGCCATGGCCGAAGTCGAAGCCATTGCCAAGAAACTGCCGGCCGGTGTCGGTATTTCCTGGACCGGCCTGTCGTACGAGGAACGTCTGTCCGGCTCGCAAGCGCCGGCGCTGTACGCCCTGTCGCTGCTGATGGTGTTCCTGTGTCTGGCGGCGTTGTATGAAAGCTGGTCGATTCCGATCGCGGTAATGTTGGTGGTGCCGCTGGGGATCATCGGTGCGCTGATGGCCACCAGCCTGCGCGGTTTGTCCAACGACGTGTACTTCCAGGTGGGCCTGTTGACGACTATCGGTCTGGCGGCGAAAAACGCCATTCTGATCGTCGAATTCGCCAAGGAACTGCACGAGCAAGGGCGCAGCTTGCGCGAGGCGGCGATCGAAGCCTGCCGCATGCGTCTGCGACCGATCATCATGACCTCGCTCGCCTTCGTTCTCGGTGTGGTACCACTGGCGATATCCACGGGCGCAGGTTCGGGTAGCCAGCATGCAATCGGTACCGGCGTGATTGGCGGTATGATCACTGCAACCGTACTGGCGATCTTCTGGGTCCCACTGTTCTTCGTCACTGTGTCGGCCATGGGTCAGCGTAAAAACGTCGACCGGGAAGACGCTACTGAAACTCCTAAAGAGGCTGGCTAATGAGCAAGTCGCTACTCTCCCTGGCAGTCGCCGCCTTCGTGCTCGGTGGCTGCTCGCTGATACCTGATTATCAGCAGCCGGACGCTCCGGTGGCAGGTCAATACCCGCAGGGCCCGGCGTACTCGCCGGCCCAGGCACCGGCGCAGGCCGCTGCCGAGCAAGGCTGGAGGCAGTTTTTCCACGACCCTGCGCTGCAACAGCTGATCCAGGTTTCCCTGGAAAACAACCGTGACCTGCGTGTCGCGGCCCTGAACATCGACGCGTTTGCGGCTCAATACCGCATCTCCCGCGCCGATCTGTTCCCGGCCGTTTCGGCCAATGGCACCGGCACCCGTCAGCGGGTTCCGGCCGATGCTTCGCAGACCGGTGAAGCAGGTATCACCAGCTCCTACTCGGCCACCGTCGGCATCAGTGCTTATGAACTCGATCTGTTCGGTCGGATTCGCAGCCTGAACGAAGAAGCGCTGCAGAAGTACTTCGCCACCGAAGAAGGCCGTCGCAGCACGCAGATCAGTCTGGTGGCCAGCGTGGCCAATGCCTACCTGACCTGGCAGGCCGACAAGGAACTGCTCAAGCTGACGCAGGACACCCTCGCCGCGTTCGAGGAGAGCTACAAGCTCACCGCGCGCAGCAACGAAGTCGGGGTCGCTTCGGCTCTGGATCTGGCGCAGTCGCGCACCTCGGTGGAAAACGCCCGTGCGCAACTGGCGAAGTACACCCGTCAGGTCGCTCAGGATGAGAACAGCCTGGTGCTGCTGCTCGGCACCAGCATTCCGGCCAACCTGCAAGCGGCCAAACCGCTGGCGGACGATCTGTTGGCCGAAGTGCCGCCGGGCTTGCCGTCGGACTTGCTGCAACGTCGTCCGGACATCCTGCAAGCCGAATACAACCTGAAAGCGGCCAACGCCAACATCGGCGCGGCGCGCGCAGCGTTCTTCCCGAGCATCAGCCTGACCGCCAATGCCGGGACCCTGAGCCCGGACCTGTCCGGTCTGTTCAAGGGCGGTTCGGGCACCTGGCTGTTCCAGCCGCAGATCAACCTGCCGATCTTCAACGCCGGCAGCCTGCGCGCCAGCCTGGATTACTCGAAAATCCAGAAAGACATTGGCGTGGCGAACTACGAGAAGTCCATTCAAACGGCCTTCCAGGAAGTCGCCGACGGCCTGGCCGCTCGCCAGACCTACGTGCAACAGTTGCAGGCGCAGCAAGACTTCGTCAGCGCCAACCAGGACTACTACCGTCTGGCCGAGCGTCGCTACCGTATCGGTGTCGACAGCAACCTGACCTTCCTCGATGCCCAGCGTCAGCTGTTCAGCGCCCAACAAGTGCTGATCACCGACCGTCTGGCGCAGCTGGTCAGCCAGGTCAACCTGTACAAGGCCCTGGGTGGTGGCTGGAACGAACAAACGGCGAAGAACGAGCCATTGAAAGAAGAAGCGCCGAAGTTGAAGTTGTTCTGATAACGCAGTGAAAACAAAGAGCCCACCGATTGGTGGGCTTTTTGTTGGCTGCGGGGAAAGGTGTGTTAGCCGTGCGGGCCTCATCGCTGGCAAGCCAGCTCCCACAGGTTCACAGTGGACCATAAAATTTACGTACGACACGGACACTGTGGGAGCTGGCTTGCCAGCGATGAGGCCCGCAAGAACAGCACAAAAACCAGAGCCAATCTTACGTTCGATAATCGCCCAAAACCCGCTTTCAGCAATTGAACCATCCAGTACATTCCCCGCACCATCCGACCCACAAAACCAATAACAACAGGTTCGACACCATGCCCCCGCGCCCTGCCCTGTCCGGCTGATCCCCAGGCTTTATCCCAAAAAATTCGACTACCTGTCCGCACCTTCCCGGTCGCGGCATCACCCCGTTTCACCCCCAAGAATCAGAGAGACCCGAGCCCATGACGCCTTCCACCGCGCAGTATTTCGTTCCCAGCCTGATCGCCGTCGCCCTGGCCAGTGCGGCCCTGCCCGCCCAGGCCGAAGAGTCAGGCTTTGTCGAAGGCGCCAAGGTCAACCTGAACCTGCGCAACTTCTACATCAACCGTAATTTCACCAACCCGACCAAGGCCCAGGGCAAAGCTGAAGAGTGGACGCAGAGCTTCATACTCGACGCAAAATCCGGGTTCACCCAAGGCACCGTCGGGTTCGGCATGGATGTGCTGGGGTTGTATTCGGTGAAGCTCGATGGCGGTAAAGGCACAGGCGGTACGCAGCTACTGCCGCTGGACAGCGACGGCCGCCCGGCGGACAACTTCGGGCGCACCAACGTGGCGTTCAAGGCCAAGCTGTCGCAGACTGAAGTGAAGGTGGGCGAATGGATGCCGGTGCTGCCGATCCTGCGTTCGGACGACGGTCGTTCGCTGCCGCAAACCTTCCGCGGCGGTCAGATCACCTCGAAGGAAATCGCCGGCCTGACGCTCTACGGCGGCCAGTTCCGCCAGAACAGCCCGCGCGACGACAGCAGCATGGACGACATGTCGATGACCGGCAAAGCGGCATTCACTTCCGACCGTTTCAACTTCCAGGGCGGCGAATACCTGTTCAACGAAAAACGCACCCAGATCGGCGTGTGGAATGCTGAACTGAAGGACATCTACAGCCAGCAATTCATCAACCTGACCCACAGCCAACCGATCGGCGACTGGACCCTCGGCGCCAACCTCGGGTTCTTCTACGGCAAGGATGACGGCAGCGCCCGCGCCGGGGAGCTCGACAACAAAACCATGTACGGCCTGCTCTCGGCCAAGTACGGCGGCAACACCTTCTACGTCGGCCTGCAAAAACTCACCGGCGACAGCCCGTGGATGCGGGTCAACGGCACCAGCGGCGGCACGCTGGCCAACGACAGCTACAACTCCAGCTACGACAACGCCCGGGAAAAATCCTGGCAGGTGCGTCACGACTATAACTTCGTCGCCCTCGGCGTACCGGGCCTGACGCTGATGAACCGCTACATCAGCGGCGACAACGTGCACACCGGCACGATTACCGATGGCAAGGAATGGGGGCGTGAATCGGAATTGGGCTACACCGTGCAAAGTGGTGCGCTGAAGGACCTGAACGTGAAATGGCGCAACTCGACCATGCGCCGGGATTACAGCAATAACGAGTTCGATGAGAACCGGGTGATCATCAGCTATCCGATCAGCTTGCTTTAAAGTCAAAAGATCGCAGCCTTCGGCAGCTCCTACAGGTGTTCACTTTCCCCTGTAGGAGCTGCCGAAGGCTGCGATCTTTTTAAACCGCGACCCTATTCCCGCGACTCAACCCCCAACTCATCCCACACCGACTCCGCCAGGTGGAACGTCGCGTTGGCGGCGGGAATGCCGCAATAGATCGCACTCTGCATGATCACTTCCTTGATCTCGCCACGGCTCACGCCGTTGTTGGCGGCGGCACGCAGGTGCAGTTTGAGTTCGCCCTCGCGGTTCATGCCGATCAGCATGGCGATGGTGATCAGGCTGCGGGTGTGGCGCGGCAGGCCGGGACGTGTCCAGATGTCGCCCCAGGCGTGGCGGGTGATCATCTCCTGAAACTCCGAGTTGAACTCGGTCAGGGTGGTCAGGCTGCGGTCGACGTGGGCGTCGCCGAGCACTGCGCGGCGGACTTCCATTCCCTCGTCGTAACGTTGTTTCTCTTCCACGAAATAATCCTCACTGGGCCGACAGAAACGCCAGCACCCGCTCACTGAACGCACTGCCGGCCTGGACGTTGGACAGATGCGCGGCATGGAACTCGGCGTACTCGGCGCCCGGCACATGCTCCTGAATGAAGTGCCCACCGGACGGCGGCGTGACCGCATCCTGAGCGCCGGCGATCACCAGCAATGGCGCCTTGATCGACGACAACTGATCACGGAAATCGGCATCGCGCACCGCCGCACAGTTGGCCGCATAACCTTCCGGCGAAGTGGCCGCGAGCATGTCGGTAATCTGCTTGGCCGCTGCCGGGTTGGCCTCGGAGAAGTCCGGGGTGAACCAGCGTGCAATCGACGCGTCACGCAGGGCAACCATCGCCGCCTGACCATCGCGCAGCACCATTTCAATGCGCGGGTTCCAGATCGACGGGTCGCCGATTTTCGCTGCCGTGTTGCACACGATCAATTTGTTCAAACGCTCGCCGGCATTGATGCCCAGCCACTGGCCGATCAACCCGCCCATGGACAGGCCGCAGAAATGCGCGCGTTCGATGTGCAAGGCATCCAGCAGCGCCAGCACGTCGTGGCCCAGTTGCTCGATGCTGTACGGCCCCGGGGTTACCAGCGATTTGCCGTGACCGCGAGTGTCGAAACGCAGCACGCGAAAATGCTCGGTGAACGCCGGAATTTGTGCGTCCCACATGTGCAGGTCGGTGCCCAGCGAGTTGGACAGCACCAGCACCGGCGCATCGACCGGTCCATCAACTTGATAATGTAGTTCGCCATCGGCGAGTTGAACGAAAGCCACAGCAATCTCCTTCAGGCAGTCAATGCAGAATGTTCGGCCACCGCTCGCTCAACCCAGGTTTTGGCCTGGCCGAGGTAATGAGCGGGGTCCAGCAGTTGATCGAGTTCGGCGGCCGACAGTTCGGCAGTCACTTGCGGTTCGTCACCGAGTACCGCGCGCAGATGACGCTGTTCGGCCACGGCGCGTTTGCAGCATTGTTCCAGCAGGTGATGCGCGGTATCGCGACCAACCCGTTGCGCGAGGACGATGCTCACCGCTTCGGCGAGCACCAGGCCTTGGGTCAGGTCGAGATTGCGCGCCATGCGTTCGGCATCCACTTCCAGACCTTGGGCGACCAACAGCGCTTGTTGCAGGCTGCCGGACACCAGGCAGCAAATCTCCGGCAGCGTTTCCCATTCGGCATGCCACAACCCGAGGCTGCGTTCGTGTTCTTGTGGCATGGCGCTGAACAGCGTCGAGAGCAAACCGGGTACGCGAGTCGCCGCGCCGATCAGCACCGCCGCGCCTACCGGGTTGCGTTTGTGCGGCATGGTCGAGGAACCACCCTTGCCCGGCGCCGAAGGTTCGAACACTTCGCCCGCTTCGGTTTGCATCAACAGGCTGATGTCGCGGCCGAGTTTGCCGAGGCTGCCGGCGATCAGGCCAAGCACCGCGCCAAATTCCACCACGCGATCACGCTGGGTGTGCCATGGCTGTTCAGGCAGATTCAGTTGCAGCTCTTCGGCCAGCGCCAGCGCAATCGGCATGGCCTGATCACCGAGCGCGGCGAGCGTCCCGGAAGCGCCGCCGAATTGCAGCACCAGCAGGCGTGGTTTGAGTTCGACCAAACGCTGGCGACTACGAGTCACTGCGCCCAACCAACCGGCGATTTTCATGCCGAGGGTGACCGGTGTCGCGTGTTGCAACCAGGTACGCCCGGACAGCGGCGTCGCCGCATAACGCTGAGCCTGGGTCGCGAGAACTTGCCCTAATTGCGCCAGATCGCTTTCGATCAGTTCCAGCGCCCGGCGCAATTGCAGCACCAGGCCGCTGTCCATCACGTCCTGACTGGTCGCGCCCAGATGCACGTAGCGCTCGGCTTCGGCGTCCTTCACGGCGATCTGTTTGCCCAATGCCTTGACCAACGGAATCGCCGAATTGCCCGCCGTGGCAATCGCCTCGCCGAGGGCTGCAAAGTCGTAATGCCCGGCCTGACACGCCGCCATGATCGGCGCCACCGCCGTCTGCGGAATCAAACCGACCCGCGCTTCGGCCCGGGCCAGTGCCGCTTCGAAATCGAGCATGGCCTGGACGCGGCCCTGATCGCAGAACACGTCACGCATATCGCGGGCAGTGAAATAGGCATCGAACAATTGATTGCCCGGTCGCTGGTTCATAAACAGTCCCTGGAGGCGCGGGCCGGTGAGGCCCGCGTAAAGATCAAAGATCGTGGTGCAGATACTTCGCCTGTCTCGGCAGACGCAGGCTGAACAGGAACGCGATCGCCATCATCACCGTCACGTACCAGTAGAAGGAGTTTTCCATGCCTACGTTCTTCAGGCTCAGGGCCACAAATTCCGCCGATCCGCCGAAGATCGCATTCGCCACCGCATACGCCAGGCCGACGCCCAGTGCGCGCACTTCCGGCGGAAACATCTCGGCTTTCACCAGGCCGCTGATCGAGGTGTAGAAACTGACGATTGCCAGCGCCACGGTGATCAGTACAAAAGCCAGGAACGGACTGCTGACACTTTTCAGGCTCAGCAAAATCGGCACGGTGCACAAAGTGCCGAGGGCGCCGAACCAGAGCATCGAGTTACGTCGGCCGATCTTGTCGGCGAGCATGCCGAACAGCGGCTGCATGCACATATAGAGAAAGAGCGCGCCGGTCATGATGTAGCTGGCGGTCTTGGCGTGCATGCCGGCGGTGTTCACCAGATACTTCTGCATGTATGTGGTGAAAGTGTAGAAAATCAGCGAGCCACCGGCGGTGTAACCCAACACGGTGATGAACGCGGCTTTGTGGTCGCGGAACAGCGCCTTGATGCTGCCGGCGTCTTTGTTCTCGCGCATTTCCTTGCTGCTGGTTTCTTTCAGCGAACGACGCAGGAACAGTGAAATCAACGCCGCCACCGCACCGACCACGAATGGAATCCGCCAGCCGTAGGCACGCAGCTCATCCTCATTGAGGAACTGTTGCAGGATCACCACCAGCGACACCGCCAGCAGCTGTCCGCCAATCAGGGTCACGTACTGGAACGAGGCGAAGAACCCGCGCTGGCCCTTGAGCGCGACTTCGCTCATGTAGGTCGCCGTGGTGCCGTACTCGCCGCCCACCGACAAGCCTTGCAGCAAGCGGGCGAACAGCAACAGGATCGGCGCCCAGACGCCGATGCTGGCGTACGTCGGCAGACAGGCGATCAGCAACGAGCCGAAGCACATCATCAGAATCGAGATCAGCATCGAGTTCTTGCGCCCGTGCTTGTCCGCGACACGGCCGAAAATCCAGCCGCCAATCGGCCGCATCAGGAACCCGGCGGCGAACACGCCCGCGGTGTTGACCAGCTGCACCGTCGGGTTATCGGACGGGAAAAACGCCGGGGCGAAATAGATCGCACAGAAGGCGTAGACGTAAAAGTCGAACCATTCGACGAGGTTGCCGGACGAGGCGCCGACAATGGCGAAGATCCGCTTGCTGCGTTCTTCGCCGGTGTAGAGAGGTTCTGTAGCGGTGGTCGTTGTCATTGTTTTTTACTCAATAGGGACAGTGAGAGTCTAGACATACTTTGCAACAGTCCCGTTCCGCAGCAACAAGCATCAAAAGATCGCAGCCTGCGGCAGCTCCTACAGGGTGTACGCCGTGTTTATGTAGGAGCTGCCGCAGGCTGCGATCTTTTGATCTAGATCTTAATAATCGAAGAACACCGTCTCGGCATCAGTACCCTGCAGAATCACATTCCACTGGTACACACCCGACGCATCCTGTTTCGCCAGCAGCGTCCCGCGACGCTCGGCCGGTACGCATTCGAGCAGCGGATCGTCGACGTTGGCCGGCTCGCCATCGAAGTAAATCCGCGTCAGCAGGTGCTTCACCAGGCCACGGGCGAACACCAGCACGACAAGGTGCGGCGCCTGGGTCGAGCCCTTCAGGCCTTCGACCGTGCCCGGTTTGATTGTGGTGAACCGGAAACGCCCTTCAGCGTCCACCGGCACCCGGCCAAAACCTTCGAAATTCGGGTCCAGGGGTTTGTCCTGCTCGTCTTCCGGATGGTCGTACTTGCCGGCGGCGTTAGCCTGCCAGACTTCGAGCATCGCGTCGTTGACGACATCGCCGTTGCCATCGACCACTTGCCCGGTGATCGCCACGCGCTCGCCCAGGGTTTGTTCGACGGTCAGGTTTTCGCGGTTCAGCCAGGTCAGGCCGATGTGATAGTACGGCCCGACGGTGTGGGACGTGGTCGCAGTCAGCGTCATCTTATTTCTCCATCGGCGTGGCGTCGCGGCCGCGCAAAACGATGTCCCAGCGATAACCGAGGGCATAGGAAGGGATGGTTTTTTCCAGATCGAACGTGGCGATCAAACGCTCTTTGGCGCGGGTATCGGGCACGCAGTTGTAGATCGGGTCGTACGCCAGCAGCGGGTCGCCCGGGAAATACATTTGCGTGACCAGCCGCGTGAGGATGCTCGGTCCGAACAGCGAGAAATGGATGTGCGCCGGGCGCCAGGCGTTGTGGTGGTTACCCCACGGATAGGCGCCAGGCTTGATGGTCTGGAACTGGTACCAGCCATCGGCGTCGGTCACGGTACGGCCGGTACCGGTGAAATTCGGGTCCAGCGGCGCGTCGTGCAGGTCACGGGCATGGGCGTAGCGGCCGGCGGCGTTGGCCTGCCAGATCTCCACCAGAATCCCCGGCACCGGCAGACCGTTTTCATCCAGCACACGGCCGTGGATGATGATGCGTTCACCCTGAGGTTCCGCGTCATGCTGGGCAGTCAGGTCATTGTCTTTCTCATTGACACGCTCGGCGCCGATGGTCGGACCGGTGATTTCCGACAGCGAGTGCGGCAAGAACACCAAAGGCTTGGACGGCGAGCGCAGGTTGGTGGATTGATAAGTCGGGTGCAGGTACTCCGGCTGAGTGCCTTCCTGCGGGCGACGGTAACCAGGCTTGTCAGTCATGAAACATTCCTCAGTTCTTATAAGTCTTCAGAGCGCGTCAGACGCGCTCGATCGCCAAAGCCAGACCTTGGCCGACGCCGACGCACATGGTCGCCAGACCTTTCTTGCCACCGTTTTTTTCCAGCTGATGCAACGCGGTCAACACCAGACGCGCACCGCTCATGCCCAACGGATGGCCCAAGGCAATGGCGCCGCCGTTCGGGTTGACCTGGGCTGCGTCGTCGGCGATCCCCAGTTCACGCAGCACCGCCAGGCCTTGGCTGGCGAAGGCTTCGTTGAGTTCGATCACGTCGAAATCGCTGACCGCCACACCGAGGCGCTCAATCAGTTTGCGCACCGCTGGCACCGGGCCGATGCCCATCACACGCGGCGCAACACCGGCGCTGGCCATGCCCAGCACTTTGGCGCGAGCGGTCAGACCGTGTTTCTTAACGGCTTCGGCTGACGCCAGGATCAACGCGGCGGCACCGTCGTTCACACCCGACGCATTGCCGGCAGTCACGGTTTTGTCGGGACCGTTGACCGGTTTCAGTTTGGTCAGCGCTTCCAGCGTGGTGTCGGCGCGAGGATGCTCGTCCTGGCTGACCACGGTTTCACCCTTCTTGTGGGTGATGCGCACTTCGACGATTTCTTCGGCGAAAAAACCTGCGGCTTGCGCGGCGGCGGTGCGTTGCTGACTGCGCAGGGCGAACGCGTCTTGATCGGCGCGGGATACCTTGTAGTCGTCAGCCACGTTGTCGGCGGTTTGCGGCATCGCGTCCACGCCGTACTGGGCTTTCATCAACGGGTTGATGAAGCGCCAGCCGATGGTGGTGTCTTCCAGTTTCATGTTGCGCGAGAACGCGGCGTCAGCCTTGCCCATCACGAACGGCGCGCGGGACATCGACTCGACGCCGCCGGCAATCGCCAGCTCCATTTCACCACTGGCGATGGCGCGGAACGCGGTGCCGATGGCATCCATGCCCGAAGCGCAAAGACGATTGAGGGTCACGCCGGGAATGGTTTCCGGCAGTCCCGCCAGCAGCAGCGCCATGCGCGCGACGTTGCGGTTGTCTTCGCCGGCCTGGTTGGCGCAGCCGAGGAACACCTCGTCCACGGCGTTCCAGTCCACCGACGGATTGCGCTCCATCAAGGCTTTGATCGGCACGGCGGCCAGGTCGTCGGCGCGAACGGTCGACAAGCCACCGCCAAAACGGCCGATGGGGGTACGAATCGCGTCGCAGATATAAACGTCACGCATCACGCTTCTCCGGGGGCTTGGCCGTGGGCGGCAGCGGTACGGGCTTCAAGATCACGCAGTGCGGTGAGTTCGACCTCGGTCGGCTCGGCGGTGAGTGCCACGCTGTCGGCAAAACGGATCGGCCAACCGGTGGCGGCGACCACTTGCTCACGGGTTACACCAGGATGCAACGCGGTGACCACGAATTCGTGGGTGCCCTCTTCCGGCTCCATGGTGCACAGGTCGGTAATGATGCCGACCGGACCGGCGCCCGGCAGGCCGAGACGCTTGCGCGAGTCGCCGCCTTCACCGTGACCGACCGAGGTAATGAAGTCGAGTTTGTCGACGAAGGAACGCGACGACTGCTTGAGGATGATCAGCACGCTCTTGGCCGAACCGGCAATCTCCGGCGCGCCACCGGCACCTGGCAGACGGACTTTCGGCGAGTGGTAATCACCGACGACGGTGGTGTTGATGTTGCCGAAACGGTCGACCTGCGCGGCGCCGAGGAAACCGACGTCAATGCGCCCGCCCTGCAGCCAGTAGCGGAAAATCTCGCCGGTCGGGACCACGGTGTCGGCGGTTTCCGCCAGCTCACCGTCGCCGATCGACAATGGCAGCACGCTCGGCTTGGCACCGATCGGGCCCGATTCGTAGATCAGCACAACGTCAGGCGAAGAGGTCAGGCGCGCCAGGTTGGCGGCTTTCGATGGCAGGCCGATACCGACGAAGCACACCGAACCGTTCTTCAGACGGCGAGCGGCGGCGACGGTCATCATTTCATTGGTGGTGTAAGTCATTACTTCGCCTCCGAAGCGGCGGCCAGTTTGGCCTGGAACTCGCTGAAGTCAGCGCTGCCATGGATGTACTCGTTGATCCACGCGGTGAAGGTGTCACGGTCGCGGGCAATCGGGTCCCAGGCTTGATAGAAGCGGTTGTCGCGTTCGTTGTAACCGTGGGCGTAAGACGGATGCGCGCCGCCCGGTACGTGGCAGACTGCGCTCAGGGCCCAGGTCGGCAGCACGCAGGAGTTCATCGGTGCCTTGAGGTCGTCGACGATTTCCTCAACGGTAACAATGCAGCGCTTGGCGGCCAGTGCGGCTTCTTTTTGCACACCGAGAATGCCCCACAGCAGTACGTTGCCTTTGCGGTCGGCTTTCTGTGCGTGGATCACGGTGATGTCCGGGCGAACCGAAGGCACGGCGGCCAACACTTCGCCAGTGAATGGGCAGGTCACGGATTTGATCAGCGGGTTGACCTTCGGCAGGTCGGAACCGGCGTAGGCACGCAGCACCGCGAACGGTAGGCCGGAAGCACCGGCGACGTAGGCATTGGCCAGGTCGGCGTGGCTGTGTTCTTCGATTTCCAGCGCGTGTGGCCACTGCTTCTCGACCGCGTCACGCAGACGATGCAGCGAACCGACACCCGGATTACCGCCCCAGGAGAAAATCAGCTTGCGGGCACAACCGGCACCGATCAACTGGTCGTAGATCAGGTCAGGGGTCATTCGTACCAGGGTCAGGTCTTTCTTGCCCTGACGAATGATTTCGTGACCCGCCGCCGTAGGGATCAGGTGGGTAAAGCCTTCGAGCGCAACGGTATCGCCGTCGTTTACGAATTGCTTCACCGCGTCGTGCAGCGAAAGAATTTCAGCCATTGGGGCAGGCTCCCATTTGTTATTAACCGACAGTGGAAAAAGGCGCCGATGCGCAGCGCCGCAATAACTGCAGATTAAGCCTGTGAAAAACGCCAAACAATCCGATAATCGACTGAGTGTTCGTTTATCGAACACATTGTTGTCTGGCTACCGATCGTCGCTCAGGTCGCATCCGCATGGCTGACCATGCCCTTGATCACCACCGCCGTGGTCGCCAACGCCGCTGGAATCACCAAGGCCGTCAGCACTTGCTCGAAGTTCCAGTCCAGGCCCAACAGCGTTGCGCCCATCCATGCGCCGAGGATCGCGCCAAAGCGGCCGATGCCGAGCATCCACGACACACCGGTCGCACGGCCCTGGGTCGGATAAAACCGCGCGGCCAGCGACGGCATCGCCGATTGCGCGCCGTTGACGCACATCCCGGCCACCAGCACCAGAGTTGCCAGCAGCGTGATGTTGCCCAGGCTCTGTCCTACCGCGTAGGCAAATACCCCGGCCAGCAGGTAGAAAATGCCGATGACTTTGTGCGGATTAAACCGGTCCATCGCCCAACCTACGCCCACCGCGCTCAACACACCGCCAAACTGGAACAGTGCGCCGATGAACGCCGCTTGCTCCATGCTCGCGCCACTGTCGCGCATCAGGGTCGGCAGCCAACTGGTCAGCAGGTAAACGATCACCAGGCCCATGAAATAGGTCAGCCACAGCAGCAACGTGCCGACGCTGTAGGTGCCGGAGAAGATCACCGCAAACACGTTGCGCGCCTTCACGGTTTTCTGTTCCGGCACGCTGAAGCTCGAGGCTTGCGCTACGACTTTCGGGTCGATGGGCGCCAGGGTCTTGCGCACCTTGTCGGTGCCACGGTTACGGACGACGAGATAGCGCGCCGATTCCGGCAGCCAGAACAGCAGAACTACGGCCAGGATCAACGGCAGAATCCCGCCGATCAGCAACAGGCTGTGCCAGCCGAATGCCGGGATCAGCTTGGCCGAGATGAATCCCCCACCGGCCATGCCCAGGTTGAAACCGCAGAACATGCTGGTCACCAGCAGGGATTTCTTGCGTTCCGGGGTGTATTCCGACAGCAGCGTGGTGGCGTTCGGCATGCCCGCGCCCAATCCCAAACCGGTCAGAAAGCGCAGCACCAGCAATTGGTCGACGTTGGTGCTGTACGCCGAGGCCAGGCTGAAGACGCCGAACAGCAATACCGCGCCAACCAACACAACTTTTCGCCCGAAACGGTCAGCCAACGGGCCGGAGCCCAACGCCCCGAAGACCATGCCGATCAGTGCCGCACTCATTACCGGGCCCAGGCTGGCGCGGTCGATTCCCCAGTCCTGAGACAGGGCTGGCGCAATGAAACCCATGGCCGCGGTGTCGAGGCCATCGAGGAAGACAATCAGGAAACACAGGATCACCACTCGCCATTGATAGCGCGAAATGGGTTGAGCGTTGATGAAGGACTGCACGTCGAGGCAGTTACCTACAGCAGACTGAGGCTGGTTCATTATTTTTATCCATGGATCACAGTCGAACGGGTAGCCAGCCAACGCTGGCGCAGCCGCGACAGTAATGATCCGGAGGAAACAGCGTCAATTCGCCAGACGCGACTCTGTGCGTTTATCGAACACCTTAGGCAAACAACTGAGCGCTGAGGTCGCGGCTGGCGCTTAACAGACCCGGAAGAAAGCGTTGTTCCAGTTCATTGCGACTGACCCGCCCGGCATGGGTGCTGACGTTAAGGGCCGCGACCACTTGACCGGAGGCGTCGTAAACCGGGACGGCAATCGAGCGCAGGCCTTGCTCAAGCTCTTGATCGACAATGCACCAGCCTTGTTGCCGAACTTCCTGCAGGCATTCGAGCAGCGCCTCGGGTGTGTGGATGGTGCGGCTGGTCTTGGCTTGCAAGTCGGCGTGATCGAGGTATTCGCCGAGCGACGTGTCATCCAGCGCGGCGAGCAATATCCGGCCCATCGACGTGCAATAAGCCGGCAAGCGCCCGCCCACGGAAAGGTCGACCGAAATCAGGCGCTGGGTGGTCGCCGAGCGGGCGATGTACAGGATGTCGTCGCCTTCCAGGGTGGCCATGTTGCAGGCCTCGTGCAGTTGCTCGCTCATGCGGTCCAGGTACGGCTGGGCCGAAACTGCCAGCGGCGTCGAGGAGACGTAGGCATGGCCGAGGGTCAGCACTTTGGGCAGCAAGGAATAGGTGCGACCGTCGGTGGTGGCGTAGCCGAGTTTGATCAGCGTATGCAGGCAACGTCTGACAGCGGCGCGGGGAATTTCCGTGCGGTGGCTGATCTGGGCGATGGTCAGGTGCCGCTTGCGCTCCTGGAATGCCTGCACGACAGCCAGCCCACGCGCCAGCGACGTCATGAAATCCGGGTCACCGGTCATGGCCTGGATCCGCTTGGCGGGCGAAGCGACGATCGGCGGTGCGACTGAAGCGAAGGAATTGCGCAGTTGATCGTTCATTTAAGGTCCTTTTCCCACACGGATCAGCGGCTATTACAAGCGCCATGGACCCGGTAAACAAGACCGGGCAAGCAACATCGGGCGATTATCGAACCATCGACCGATAATCGCAATTGCCCCGCCGCCCTCCCGAACCGCCGACAGGCTGAATTGCGCAACCTTTCTTATATGTTTACACACTGGCCGAAACGCTGAGTTAAGTTGCCCCTAAGTTGTTCGACTTAATGGCGCCAGAAAGGCATCGCCGTCCAGTGACCTTCGCCAATGCGCTAGTTGACTCTAAAAGTTGCGGGCAACAAAACAATCACACATCAAGATCTACTTTTAACTGTTTGGCGATAGTGTTCTGTGAATCGCTCGCTATAATGCAAATCAGTAGCCAGACGGTTCTTTACTCGCCGCTCCCGCTACCCGGTGGCTCGATGTCCCATCGCCGCTGCCTCCGGCAAGCGCCCTACGCTGACTGCATTCGCATCGCCAATGCGCTCGCCGAAACAGGAATCTGATGCTACGTCAGCTATTTGCCTCTGGTGCCGTGGCCGCCTGCAACATGGATGTATTGATCGCCCTGCCGTAAAAACGATGCCTGCATGGGCCTTGTCTTTTCGCCGAGCGTGGTCAATACATTGAACGCAGCGCGTTTCACCAGAATTTATCTCAACTCAATCAGGTAGCACTGTGACGAAAGACGAACTGCGCGCGGAACTTGAGCGCCAGGAACAACGTTACAAGGAAGTTTACGGCGGGGAAGTCACCACCTACGCCGCTCAGCCCGAACCAGAACGCAAGCCCTGGCGTAAACGCGCCACCGTTCAGGATCAGGTTTTCAAGCAAGAACTGGAAAAAATGGAAAAGGAACTCAAAACCGAAGAGCCATGACGGCCTCGGCTTGAATCCTTCCAGGGGTCTGCGTTTGCAACCGGTAAAAGCGGGATGCATTGATGTTGCCTTTTGCGCCCGCTACGAGCGGGCAGCGGCCACCTTGCTCATCGGACAGGGTAAAAGGCTCATAACTGACCCTCCTCTCAGAAATTTCATACAAGTGGACAAGCCCCTGTTTCAGGCTTGCGAAACCCTTGTGATTAAAGGGTTTTTAAAGAAATTCAATGACTTGCAATCCCTGAAAAATTGCCGTGACCGAAGCTGCGGCTGCGAAAAAATTCGTTGAAGAATGTTACCGACGAGCAGCTAGTGCATTGATTGGCACGCTTTTCTGGCATAATCCCGCCCCCCTTATGACCGGGTCAGAAAACCTTCATGATCGATTTATTCAGCGGACTGGATGCTTGGGTGCTTGTGAGCCTCCTGCTCGCCCTGACTTTTGTCCTCGCCTTCGAGTTCATCAACGGATTTCATGACACCGCTAACGCGGTAGCCACTGTTATCTACACCAAAGCGATGCCGCCTCATCTGGCAGTGTTCTTTTCCGGTGTGTTCAATTTCCTCGGCGTATTGCTGGGCGGCGTTGGCGTGGCGTATGCCATTGTCCACTTGCTGCCGGTGGAACTGCTGATCAATGTGAACACCGGTCACGGACTGGCGATGGTGTTCTCGTTGCTCGCCGCAGCGATCACCTGGAACCTGGGCACCTGGTACTTCGGTATCCCCGCTTCCAGCTCTCATACGCTGATCGGTTCGATCCTCGGCGTGGGCCTGGCGAATGCCCTGATCAACGAAATTCCGTTGGCCGACGGCGTGAACTGGCAGAAAGCGATCGATATCGGCATGTCGCTGGTGTTCTCGCCAATGGCAGGTTTCCTGATCGCTGCGCTGATCCTGATCGGTTTGAAATGGTGGCGTCCGCTGTCGAAGATGCACAAGACGCCGGAACAACGCCGCAAGATCGACGACAAGAAACACCCGCCGTTCTGGAACCGTCTGGTATTGGTGATCTCGGCCATGGCCGTGAGCTTCGTGCACGGTTCCAACGATGGTCAGAAAGGTATCGGCCTGATCATGCTGGTACTGATCGGTATCGTGCCGGCGCAGTTCGTTCTCGACCTGAACAGCACCACGTACCAGATCGAGCGTACCCGCGACGCCACCCTGCACCTGAGCCAGTTCTACCAGCGCAATTCCGAAACCCTGGGCGAGTTCCTGGCCTTGGGCAAGAGCGTGGAAGGAGACCTGCCGGAGAAATTCCGTTGCAACCCGCAACAGACCGAACCGACCATCACCGCACTGCTGGGCACTCTCAAGGGAGTAGCCGACTACCATTCGCTGCCGTCCGAAAGCCGCATCGAAGTGCGTCGCTACCTGCTCTGCCTCGATGACACGGCGAAGAAGGTCAGCAAGCTTCCAGGTCTGGCCCCGCGTGAAAAGGCTGACCTGGACAAACTGCGCAAAGACCTGACCACCACCACCGAATATGCGCCGTTCTGGGTGATTCTGGCGGTCGCACTGGCCCTGGGCCTGGGCACCATGGTTGGCTGGAAACGCGTGGTACTGACCATCGGCGAGAAGATCGGCAAGCAAGGCATGACCTATTCCCAGGGCATGTCGGCGCAGATCACCACCGCCAGCCTGATTGGCATGGCCAACATCTTCAGCCTGCCGGTGTCGACCACCCACGTCCTGTCCTCGGGCGTGGCCGGCACCATGGTCGCCAACAAAAGCGGCCTGCAAGGCGGTACGGTCAAGACCATCCTGCTGGCTTGGGTGCTGACCCTGCCGGCAACCGTGGGCCTGTCGGCCGGGTTGTTCTGGCTGGCTTCGAAGGCACTCGGAAGCTGATAAGCCGCTGAACGAAAAAAGGCGCGCTCCGCAAGGACCGCGCCTTTTTTATTACCGAATCTTCGCGACGCAACAGATCACTGTAGGAGCTGCCGCAGGCTGCGATCTTTTGATCTTTTAAAAGGCAAGATCAAAAGATCGCAGCCTGCGGCAGCTCCTACAGGTTTACGCGTATAAATCTTCAGGCAAAAAAAAAGGCAACCGAAGTTGCCCAAAATGCCTTGCGTGCTCATTGCATCCAGAAAGAACTACGGTTTTTTCCGCTTGTGCGAATCCTTCCAGATAAAAAATCCGAATCCTGCAAAAAAAACGAACATGAGGCTGACGGTCAGCACTCCGGCGATCACCACGTTGTCGAAAAACATGACGCGTCTCCTGCTGTTGCCCTGTTGCGATAGGGCTAAGTTACCCAAACGGGCAGGAGAAAATATTGACCGGGATCAATGTCGCCCGAGACCGGGCTCAAAGGAGGGGAATAACTGACCTGCATCAATCGATGCAGGGGGATTCAACGTTTTTTCGGTTTGTTCTTTGGCTTTTTTTTCGCCTTGCCCAGCGGCATGGCCTGCTCGAACGCCTGGCGAACTTCATTGAGTCGCTTGTCGTTGAGGTCATGGACACGCTTGGCGCGTTCGGCGTTGAGGTCGATCAGTTTGTCGTCTTGGCTCATGTTCTGTGCATCGCATGGAATGAAATTCAGCTGCCGCAGCATTCGGCAGGATTGCCCCAATAATGCGGTCTGGCGACGGCGCTGACCAGCCGCGAGCTCAAATCTCGATATCGACCCACAAGCCCTGACGGGGCTGATCGTCCATCAGCGGCGCCACCGGCACCGTGTTGTCGGCATTGAGCTCGTCACCGGGAATGGCCAGGTGCGCCTCCGGGTCTTCGTCAGCTTCGCGGCGACGCCTTTGCTGTTCTTGCTTGCGGCGCTGCTCTTCGCGCAGCAGCAGGGCGGTTTCTTCAGGATCGCGTTTTTGCAGGTCGATGGTGCTGTCGGTGGAGCTTTCCTGCACCGGTACAACGGGCGCGATGTCCGGGCGCGGGCGGACCGGGTCGTGCTGGGAAGTGATCGGCACGGCACTCAAGGGAAGCATCGGTGGCAGCATATTTTTTAGTCTCCTGTCAGCAGGATGTCGGCTGCGGGGATAGCGACTTGAGCCATCGGTCGCAAACTGTGACCCAATTGGCACTGTAGTTACGGTCGCAGTCTAGGATTTGTTCAGGTCCTGAAGATCAAAGGATCACAGCCAAAGGCAGCGCCTGCACAGGTATTCCTTTGGTCTGAAGAGCTGATTCCGTTAAGATAGCCCGCTTTTTCAAGGTGGGAGTCAGGCAGCATGGCGCAGCAGTATCAACCGGGGCAACGCTGGATCAGTGACAGCGAAGCCGAGCTGGGTTTGGGCACCGTTCTGGCACAGGACGGCCGCTTGTTGACCGTGCTCTATCCGGCCACTGGCGACACCCGCCAGTACGCGCTACGGAATGCGCCCCTCACTCGCGTGCGGTTTTCGCCGGGCGACTCCATCACTCACTTCGAAGGCTGGAAACTGACCGTTCGCGAAGTCGATGACATGGACGGTCTGCTGGTTTACCACGGCCTGAACGCGCAGAACGAAGTGGTCACACTGCCGGAAACCCAACTGTCGAACTTCATCCAGTTCCGACTGGCCAGCGACCGTCTGTTCGCCGGCCAGATCGACCCGCTGGCCTGGTTTTCCCTGCGTTACCACACCCTGGAACACACCAGCCGCCAATTGCAGTCCGCGCTGTGGGGCCTGGGCGGCGTGCGTGCGCAACCGATCGCGCACCAATTGCACATCGCCCGTGAAGTCGCCGACCGTATCGCGCCGCGGGTTTTGCTGGCGGACGAAGTGGGCCTGGGTAAAACCATCGAAGCCGGTCTGATCATTCACCGTCAACTGCTCTCGGGCCGCGCCAATCGCGTGCTGATCCTGGTGCCGGAAAACCTTCAGCACCAGTGGCTGGTGGAGATGCGCCGCCGTTTCAACCTGCAAGTCGCGCTGTTCGACGAAGAACGCTTCATCGAAAGCGATGCCTCCAACCCGTTCGAAGACACTCAGCTTGCGCTGGTGGCCCTGGAATGGCTGGTGGACGACGAGAAGGCCCAGGACGCGCTGTTCGCAGCCGGCTGGGATTTGCTGGTGGTCGACGAAGCGCACCACCTGGTGTGGCACGAAGAGCAGGCCAGCCCTGAGTACACGCTGGTCGAGCAACTCGCCGAAACCATTCCCGGCGTGCTGCTGCTGACCGCGACCCCGGAACAACTCGGCCAGGACAGCCACTTCGCGCGTCTGCGCCTGCTCGATCCGAATCGTTTCCATGACCTGGCCGCTTTCCGCGCCGAGAGCGAGAACTATCGCCCGGTGGCCGAAGCCGTTCAGGAGTTGCTGGAGAAGGGGCGCCTGTCGCCAGCAGCACACAAGACCATCCACGGTTTCCTCGGCAACGAAGGCGAAGCCCTGCTGACCGCGGTCAACGACGGCGATATCGAAGCCAGCGCCCGCCTCGTGCGCGAACTGCTCGACCGTCACGGCACCGGCCGCGTCCTGTTCCGTAACACCCGCGCTGCGGTGCAAGGTTTTCCGGAGCGCAAACTGCATCCGTATCCGCTGCCATGCCCGGACGAATACCTCGAACTGCCGCTGGGCGATCACGCCGAGCTGTACCCGGAAGTCAGCTTCCAGGCCCAGCCGGACGCCAGCGAAGAAGAACGCTGGTGGAAATTCGACCCGCGCGTCGAGTGGCTGATCGATCAGCTGAAAATGCTCAAGCGCACCAAAGTGTTGGTGATCTGTGCTCACGCCGAAACCGCCATGGACCTGGAAGACGCCCTGCGCGTGCGTTCCGGTATTCCGGCCACGGTGTTCCACGAGGGCATGAACATCCTCGAACGTGATCGCGCCGCTGCTTACTTCGCCGACGAAGAGTTTGGCGCGCAGGTGCTGATCTGCTCGGAAATCGGCAGTGAAGGCCGCAACTTCCAGTTCTCCCATCATCTGGTGCTGTTCGACCTGCCGTCCCACCCGGACCTGCTGGAACAACGTATCGGTCGTCTGGACCGGATCGGCCAGAAGCACATCATCGAACTGCACGTGCCGTACCTGGAAACCAGTCCACAAGAGCGCCTGTTCCAGTGGTACCACGAAGCGCTGAACGCATTCCTCAACACCTGCCCGACCGGCAACGCCTTGCAGCACCAGTTCGGCCCGCGCCTGCTGCCGCTGCTGGAAGAAGCCGACGACGGTGAATGGCAAGCGCTGATCGACGAAGCCCGTACCGAGCGTGAACGTCTGGAAGCCGAGCTGCATACCGGTCGCGACCGTCTGCTGGAACTCAACTCCGGCGGCGCTGGCGAAGGCGATGCGCTGGTTGAAGACATCCTTGAGCAGGACGACCAGTTCGCCCTGCCGATCTACATGGAAACCCTGTTCGACGCCTTTGGCATCGACAGCGAAGACCATTCGGAAAACGCCCTGATCCTCAAGCCGAGCGAAAAAATGCTCGACGCCAGCTTCCCGCTGGGCGACGACGAAGGCGTGACCATCACTTACGACCGTAACCAGGCGCTGTCTCGCGAAGACATGCAGTTCATCACCTGGGAACACCCGATGGTGCAAGGCGGCATGGACCTGGTGCTGTCCGGTTCCATGGGCAACACCGCCGTGGCGCTGATCAAGAACAAGGCGCTGAAACCCGGCACCGTGTTGCTGGAACTGCTCTACGTCAGCGAAGTGGTTGCCCCGCGCTCGCTGCAACTGGGCCGTTACCTGCCGCCGGCCGCCCTGCGCTGCCTGCTTGATGCCAACGGCAACGATCTGTCGTCCCGGGTGTCGTTCGAGACCCTGAACGATCAACTGGAAAGCGTGCCGCGCGCCAGCGCCAACAAGTTCATCCAGGCCCAGCGCGATCAACTGACGCCACGGATCAACGCCGGCGAAGACAAGATCTACCCGCGTCACGCCGAACGTGTGGCTGAGGCGCAACGTCGTCTGGCCGCCGACACCGATGAAGAACTGGCGCGCCTGACCGCGTTGCAAGCGGTCAACCCGACCGTACGCGACAGCGAACTGGTTGCCCTGCGCAAACAACGCGAGCAAGGCCTGGCCATGCTCGACAAGGCGGCGTTGCGACTGGAAGCGATTCGGGTATTGGTGGCGGGTTAAGTCCCCTGCTCTACCCTGCTAAATAAAGAAGGCCCGCAGCGATGCGGGCCTTCTTTTTTTAATCAGAATCAAGAGATCGCAGCCTTCGGCAGCTCCTACAGGGGTACACGACACATGTAGGAGCTGCCGAAGGCTGCGATCTTTTTATCTTAAGCAGTCGCCGCTGCAACTTCCGGCTCAACCACGCCAACCAACCCATCCTTCATCCGCTGGGCATCGCGCACGAAACACCGCGAAGCCAGCACCAGAAACACCATGGTGAAAAGCAGCGCCACCGGGATCAGGTACATCGCATCATGCAGGCCGACCGCCTTGAACGCTTCGGTCATCTGTTCGGCACCCGCCGCGAGCATCGCCGTGTGGGCGAAATGGTCGGACAACGCGCCGACGACCACCGGCCCCAGCCCACCGCCCAACAGATACAGACCGGCAAAGAACAACGCCATAGCCGTAGCCCGCAGGCGCGGCTCGACCACGTCCTGAATCGCCGTGTACACGCAGGTATAGAAGTTGTAGGCAAACAACCAGCCCAGGCTGAACACCGCGACAAACACGCCGATCTCGATGCGACCGGAGTGCAGCGCCCACGCCGTGCACACGGTGGAGATGATCAGGCTGAACGCCGCAAACAGCAGGCGGCCATTGGCGACTCGCTGATGGATCTTGTCCGCGATCCAGCCACCCAAAGTCAGGCCGACCAACCCGGTCACGCCGACGATAACCCCGGTCGCCACCGCCGCTTCCTGCAACGGCATCAGGAAATAACGTTGCAGCATCGGCACCAGGAACGAGTTGCAGGCATAGGTAGCGAAGTTGAAGCACAACCCGGCCATCACCAGCCACAAGAAGGTCGGCACTGCCAGGACGCGGCGAATAGGCCGATCGACCTTCTCCTGCGACACCTGCACGCTTTCAGCGGCACCGCGTTTCGGTTCCTTGATGAAAAACATGAAGACCGCGAGGATCAGCCCCGGCACCGCGGCAATGAAGAACGGCGCGCGCCAGCTATCGAACGCCTTGACCATCGCACCGATGGTGAAGAAGGCCAGCAACAACCCCAGCGGCAGCCCGAGCATGAAAATGCCCATGGCCCGCGCCCGGCGATGGGCCGGGAACAGGTCGCCGATCAGCGAGTTGGCGGCCGGTGCATAACTGGCCTCGCCGATGCCGATGCCCATGCGCACGATCAGGAAGCTCCAGAAGCTGCCGACCATGCCGTTCACCGCCGTCAGCCCGCTCCAGGCCGCCAGGCCCCAGCCCATCAATTTGGCGCGCGAGCCAGTGTCGGCCATTCGCCCCAGGGGCAGGCCGGCAATCGCGTAGACGATGGTGAATGCAGTGCCGATGATGCCCAGCTGAAAATCGCTGAGGTGCCATTCCATGCGGATCGGTTCGATGATGATGGCCGGGATGGTGCGGTCGAAAAAGTTGAACAGGTTGGCCAGGAACAGCAGGAACAGAATGCGCCAGGCATTCGCCGCTTGGGTCGAGTTCTGCATGGGTCCGTCTCTTTATTGTTATGAGGGGGCTTCGCTGCTCCCGGAATCTGCAATCTAGTCAGGCCTGTGAACGCTGTCTGTAATTATTCGTAAAGCTGATACCGGCTCATGGAGCCCGGAGCGGCCCATGCAACATTTTAATTCCAAACGTTCTAATCCCCATTCCAAAATGGTAGAGCCCATTTTGCCACTACCGCTTGCGTTCCCCCCGTGGCCTCTATACTTCAAGACGTTCGCTGGCGCTCCTTTGCGCCGGTCAGGGAAACAACGATGGGGCGTGCTATGGAGTGGCTTGGTCTGCATTTTTTTACCGAGCTGCCAGAGAGTGGGCAGGTCGTGCTCAACTGCATACATGACCCTTTTCTGGTGCTACTGGCTTTTCTGGTCGCCTGTGCTGGCAGCTTCGCCACACTGGACATGGCCGAGCGCGTCGCGCATGCGGAAAAACCCGCCTCCCGCAGGCTTTGGCGCTGGGTCGGTGCCGGGTGTCTGGCCGGCGGAATCTGGGCCATGCACTTCATCGGCATGCTGGCGTTCCAGGCCCCCATCAACGTGCACTACCAACTGCCGATCACGCTGATTTCCCTGTTGATCGCCCTGCTCGCATCGTGGCTGGCGATGCATACGCTCAGCCGCCCTGTCCTGAGTTTCTGGCAATGCCTCAAGGCTTCGGTCTTGATCGGCCTGGGCATTGCCACCATGCATTACGTCGGCATGTCCGCCTTGCGTTCGCAGGCGACGGTCTACTACCAACCGACCTTGTTCGCCCTGTCTATCGTGATTGCGATCGGCGCCAGCCTGGCAGCATTGCTGCTGGCGACCTACCTGCGCAACGGCACCGGCATGTTCCATCAGTTGCTCAAGTACAGCGCCAGCCTGGTGCTCGGGGCCGGCATCATCAGCATGCATTTCACCGGCATGGCCGCCTTCAATCTGGTGCTGCCCACCGGCAGCCTCCTGACCCAGCCCGGGGAAAACAATCACCTGCAACTGGGGCTGACGGTGGCGGTCATGACGCTGCTGATCATCGGCAGCAGCATCAGCGCGGCGCTGGCGGACAAGAAACTGCAACACAAGGAACATGACCTGCAGCGGGTCAATTCACTGCTCAGCCAACTGGATCAGGCGCGTATGTCCCTGCAGCAGGTGGCGCATTACGACCCCCTAACCAATCTGATCAACCGCCGCGGCTTCAACCAGCTCTTCGCCGAGAAGCTCAGCGAAAAAACCCACGATGGCGGCATGCTCGCGGTGCTGTTCCTCGACATCGACCATTTCAAGCGCATCAACGACAGCCTCGGTCACGACGCCGGCGACGAATTGCTCAAGGTGCTCGCCAGCCATATCAAAGGCTCGGTGCGCAGCCACGATGATGTGGTGGCGCGCTTCGGCGGCGACGAGTTCTGCATGCTCATCGACCTGCATGATCGCGAAGAAGCGCGACACATGGCCCAGCGCATCATGCAAAAAATGAAAGAACCGATCGAGTTGGCCGGGCGGCGCATGGTCATGACCACCAGCATCGGTATCAGTCTGTTTCCCGAAGACGGCAAGACCTGTGATGAGCTGCTGAAAAATGCCGACCTGGCGCTGTATCAGTCCAAGGGCAGCGGTCGCAACGGCCTGAATTTCTTCAGCGCCAACCTCAAGGCCCGTGCCACGCTGGAACTGCAACTGGAAGAAGAACTGCGCCACGCCCTGCGCGAAGACGCCGGCCTGATGCTCTATTACCAACCGATCTACGACCTGAAAACCGGCCAGGTCAGCAAACTCGAGGCGTTGATTCGCTGGCAACACCCGGTCCACGGCTTCCTCGCCCCGGACCGTTTCATCTCCATCGCCGAGGCCAACGGCCTGATCATCGAGCTGGACAACTGGGTATTGCGCAAGGCTTGTGAGGATCTGGGCGAGTTATCGCGTCAGGGTTGTGAAGAGTTGAAGATCGCCGTGAACTGCTCGCCGCTGAGCCTGGCCCGCCAAGAACTGGCGGGGCAAATCGAGCAGGCGTTGCGTAGCGCCGGGGTAGCACCGCAGCGATTGGAACTGGAGGTCACCGAAAATGCGTTGATGGGCAACATCGCCGACACGCTGGAGCTGCTGCGACAGATTCGCGCCTTGGGCGTGTCGCTGTCGATCGATGATTTCGGCACCGGTTACTCGTCCTTGGCCTACCTCAAGCGCTTACCGCTCAACACATTGAAAATCGACCGTTCGTTCATTCAGGACATCCCCAAGTCGACCCAGGACATGGAAATCGTCCAGGCCATTATCGCCATGGCCCACACCCTGCACCTGGATGTGGTCACCGAGGGCGTTGAAACCTTCGAGCAATACCAGTTTCTCGAAAGCCACGGCTGTGACTTCGTCCAGGGCTACCTGCTCAGTCGCCCGGTGCCGCTAACCGAACTGCATCCGGTACTGAACGAAATCAACCAGCGCCAGCGCTCTTACACCGTCACGACGTTGAGTCTGGTTCACGATACATCTGCACTAATGTAGACGGGTCTTTTTCCAGATTTCCCTGCCCACCATGCAACCGCATCAGCTGTGCCGCCAGGCCACTGATCGGTGTTGCCGAGCCTTGCTCGCGGGAAAACTTCACTGCTGTGTCCAGATCCTTGAGCAAGGTGCGCACGTGCCATTTCACCGGTTCAAAACGGCTTTCGGCCATTTGCGGCGCGAGGATCTGCAAGGGTTTTGAATCGGCAAAACCTCCGGCCAGCGCCTCGGCGATCAGGCTCGCGTCGACCCCGGAGCGCTCTGCCAGCGCCACTACTTCGGCAATTACCAATGCGTTGCAGGCCACGATCATCTGATTGCAGGCCTTGGTCACCTGCCCGGCTCCGACCGCCCCCATGTGTGTCACGCGCTGACCCAGACTCAGCAGTACCGGTTTGATGCGTTCAAGATCAGACGCTTCGCCACCGACCATGATCGCCAGGCTGCCGGCCTCGGCGCCGACCACGCCGCCAGACACCGGCGCATCCAGCCAGCTCATGCCGGTTTTGCCCACAAGCGTTGCCGCCATTTCCCGGGTCGCGGTGGATTCCAGGCTGGAAAAATCCACCAGCACCTGGCCGCTTTTCGCTCCCTCTGCAACGCCGTTCGCGCCAAACACCACGTCGTGCACCACCGAAGTGTCGGCCAGGCACAACATCACCACGTCGGCGTGCCGGCACAACTCGGCCGCAGTGGCGACCTGACGCGCACCGGCCTCGACCAGCGGCGCACATTTGGCGGGATTGCGGTTCCATACCGTCAGCGGGTAACCCGCGGCCAGCAAACGCCGGCACATTGGCAACCCCATCAATCCGATCCCGGCAAACCCCAACGAAGGTAGCGTTGACATCATTTGGCCTTCTTTTTGATTAAAGATCGGCGAATCTTGGCCGATTTATCATGACTTAGGAAAGGATTCCCCCGAGCGACGCTCAGGCCATGGCTCTGACGCTTGGGCCAAATACGCGCTGATAAAAGACGCGAGTTCTCATTCCGTGACGGTTCGACGACAGCGTGTCGCCCGACCAACCAGCCCAGGTACATGGCGAACAATGACTTCTAAAAATACCCCGGCCACCGCGATTTCCGATCTGACGCTGAGCCCAGCGGCGAACAGCCCCGCACCGTCGAAGCCATTGACGCCGTCGCGCCCGCTGGCGACCCAGCAATACCTGTACTTCACCGAAACCAACACCGACCGCATCCTCGATAACCTCGACGGCCTGCGCGACATGGTGTTCCCGCGTGCCCCCCACCTGGAAGGCGACAGCGAACAGCACAGCGATCAGGAATTCCCGTCTGTGTGCCTGATCGGCCTGGGCCGCTGCGGTTCGAACATTGCGCTGGATGTCGCGGAGCTGGTGTACAACGCCCGCAAGTTCTACCTCAACGAATTCAACAACGAAGACCGCCTGTCGCCAGACAAACGCTACGCAGAAAAGGGCTACAGCCCGGCAAAGTGGATTCGCAACAGCCTGCGCCTGATTCCGAACAAGGCGACCAAGCCGGTGTTCCTGGTGGAGCCGCTGGTCATGCTCGGCGACCTGGACAAAGACATCGCCGGGCGTATCCGTTTCTCGCGCAAGGGCGAAAAAAGCGGCTTCCTGCGCGACTACAGCAAAATGAAAATCATGGACTTGTCGGAAGTCCACGCCGGTGGCGCCGGTAACGCGCCGATCCTCGGCCAATACCTGGCCAAGATCATCCTGAACAAGGACACCCAGCGTTTTTCCAGCCCTGACTGGAAGATGATTCACTCGTACCTGATCGACAGCTGCGGCATCAAGGCCAACCAGTCGCGCCTGTACTTCTCGATCTTCAGTGCCGGTGGCGGTACGGGTTCGGGCATGGCTTCGGAGTTCGGCCTGGCCCAGCAGCACTCGTACATGAACAAGACCTTCGACACCAAGCCGATGGACGAGCACGACGGCAAGAGCGGTCATTCGTTCGTCTTCGAGCCGATCTTCACCAGCGGTATCTGCGTACTGCCGAACATTTCCGATCACCGCAGCGAAATGTCCGAGGCGCTGCACATCAACGCCGGCCGCCTGTTGTGCAAATACCTGTCGGAGGAATGGGACTTCTCCTACAACTTCGCCAACGAAGACAGCAGCGAAGCCAGCGTCATGGGCCGTATCCGCCCATGGAACGCCATGATGCTGATCTCCAACGACATCATGCGTTATGCCGAAGAGAACGATGACGGCAACATCCAGAACATTGATGTCAATGCGATGGAAAAGCACGCCAACCAGTACATCTCGCAGCAGATCTTCAACATTCTGACGGCGCAAGCGGTCACGACTGACTACGACCAGAACTATTTCCGTCGCGCCGGCATCGACATCGGCGAAACCATTCGCCTGGACGCCAACGACCTGTTCATGAGCCTGGCCGGCCCGGTGGCGATTGCCTACGCCGAATCCGTGGTGCCGGAAACACCGCCGCCAAGCAGCGACAAATTCAAGGTGTTCGAGAAAGAGCCACAGCGCCTGAACATCGACGACCTGTTCTTCCGCTCGATCGACCTGCCGCACTTCAACAAAGTCACCCAGGCCATCGAAGGCATCAGCCTGCTGCCGATCGAGTCCAAGCGCTACCGCGCGTCGCTGGAGCAGTACAAGAATTCGGGTTACGACGCCGCTGCCCTGCACGACCTGCACTTCTTCAAGAACTGCTCGTCGGTGGTGTCGATCGTTTCCTTGCCGAAGGACTACAAGCTGTCCTACATGGACCTGAACCGGCTCAAGACTCATCTCAACAGCCTGTTCCCCAACACCACGCTCAAGCGTTACGCGCTGGTGATCGGCGCCTCGGCCAACCTGTCGCTGACCACCCTGATCGCCAAGAGCCCGTGCCTGTCGGACGACTTCCTGACGCTGATCGTGGCGTTCATCAAGCGCTGCTTCGCGAAAAACCCGTACCGCTTCGACGAGACACTGGACAACTCGATCCTGGACTTCATCATCAATGAACACTTTGACGAAGACCTGATCGACGACCTGCTCAATGAGTTCGAGAACCCGGCGAAGATCCTCGACACCAACTGGTACGCGATCAAACCGATGTACGAGAAGAAGTACCGCGAACTGATCAACGACAAGGACAAATTCGTCTCGATCAACGACATCCGCCTGTCGCGCGATTGCGTGAAGAAAGCGATCAAGTACCTGCGCGAGATCTACCGTCATCGCATTGGCAAGACCAAGGTTATTTCGCTGAATAACCATACGGGCAAGACGTTCTAAGGTCGGCTTAAGACCGCGTAACGGCCAATCGCGAGCAAGCTCGGCTCCTACAGTGTTCGACGGTGTTCACAACATTTGTGATCGACATCGTCCCTGTAGGAGCCGAGCTTGCTCGCGATGGCGGCCTCCAATGCACCACATTTCTACATCCAGAAACAATTAACCAGCCCTCTGTCTGCTCGCTCAACTGTTCCCGTTACGTTTACGTCACCGTGAGGCTGTGGCCTTTCTCTACGGCAACGTGCCATCACGCTACTCGCCTACACACTTTTACTGGATGGTGCTGCGCACCAAACAGGTGCGCACATTCAGGCCCCCGCTCTTTCCTGGATCATAATCCACGGCGAAACGACCACTGCCCACAACGCCGGATCACGTTCGAAAAGATCCAGCGCCCGCGTTTCAGACAGCTTCGCGACCTTGTCTTCGGCCAGCCAGGCAGCCACTTTCTCGCCTTCATCAGTCGCTACAGCCTCAGCCGCGGCGATCAAATCCAGGCTGGGGTCGACCCACAATAGGGCACCCTTGGCGAAGAACGGCTCCAACTCCTTCCAGGTAATAGATGCGGTTTCACCAAGCAGCTTGGCATAGAGGGTGCTAGGTTCTTCAGTCATGGGTCCGGTCCGGAAAAGAAATCGACGCAATGATAACGTCGGTGGTCCGGCAGAAAAACCCAGATGCAATTTGCATCACTGAATGAAAAGCGCAGGAAAGCCAAGGAATGCACGGAATCTGGCTATAAGCCCGTCAAACCCCCGCCGCAATTCTGTCTTTTTCTTTCAAAAAGGCGACACCCCCAAGTTTTGCCCCCTGGCGCCAGCTTCCCAGGCTGACAATCGGCGCTCTACACTGTACCGGTACAGTTGCCGGGGGGTATTTCCGGGGATGTCGTAGATATCTGACCCGGTTCTATCGCCTACGGCGCCAGGACTATAAAAACTACAACAGTAAGAGTGGAGCACTATGACTAAGGCTACTAAGCAGATTTCCAAACTGTTTGCCGCTATGGTTCTGGCCGGGGTTGCCAGCCATTCGTTCGCAGCTGACACCATCAAGATCGGCATCGCCGGCCCTAAAACCGGTCCTGTAGCCCAATACGGCGACATGCAGTTCAGTGGCGCCAAAATGGCCATCGAACAGATCAACGCCAAAGGCGGCGTAGACGGCAAGAAACTCGAAGCCGTTGAATACGATGACGCCTGTGATCCAAAACAAGCGGTAGCGGTAGCGAACAAGGTCGTCAACGACGGCGTCAAGTTCGTGGTCGGCCACCTGTGCTCCAGCTCCACTCAACCGGCTTCGGACATCTACGAAGACGAAGGCGTGATCATGATCACCCCGGCTGCCACCAGCCCGGACATCACCGCCCGTGGTTACAAAATGGTGTTCCGCACCATCGGTCTGGACAGCGCCCAGGGCCCTGCCGCCGGTAACTACATCGCCGACTTCGTGAAACCGAAGATCGTTGCTGTTCTGCACGACAAACAGCAATACGGTGAAGGCATCGCTACCGCCGTTAAAACCACTCTTGAGAAGAAAGGCACCAAGGTTGCCGTGTTCGAAGGCATCAACGCCGGCGACAAAGACTTCTCCTCGATCATCGCCAAGCTCAAGCAAGCCAACGTCGACTTCGTCTACTACGGCGGCTACCACCCGGAGCTGGGTCTGATCCTGCGTCAATCCGCGGAAAAAGGCCTGAAAGCCAAGTTCATGGGTCCGGAAGGCGTGGGTAACGACTCCATTTCGCAGATCGCCAAGGACGCTTCCGAAGGCCTGCTGGTGACCCTGCCGAAATCCTTCGACCAGGATCCTGCCAACATCGCCCTGGCTGACGCGTTCAAGGCCAAGAAAGAAGACCCGAGCGGTCCGTTCGTGTTCCCGGCCTACTCGGCTGTGGAAGTGATCGCCGACGGTATCAAGGCTGCCAAGTCTGAAGACACCGCCAAAGTGGCTGCTGCCATCCACGCCGGCACCTTCAAGACCCCTACCGGCGACCTGAGCTTCGACGAGAAAGGCGACCTGAAGGACTTCAAATTTGTGGTTTACGAGTGGCACTTCGGCAAACCAAAAACTGAAGCCAAGCCTCAGTAAGGCCTTGCCTGACTGACTGCCAATAAAGCCCACGGCGTGCCGTGGGCTTTGTTTTACGAACGTACCTGGGCCGCGCTGGCGTGATCCGCCAGTCTCCCCACCTGAAAATCTCAAAACCGTCATCAGCGGTTCGCTGGCAAACCCCGAATTCGAAGTGGATGCAGATCCACGGGGCTCGGGCGGGAAAATGACTCCACCAGTGAAATGCGTATCAGGTTTTTAGGAGCGCTGTAATGCCTGACATCTATCACTTCTTCCAACAGCTGGTTAATGGCCTGACCATTGGCAGCACGTATGCCCTGATCGCCATCGGCTATACGATGGTTTACGGCATCATTGGAATGATCAACTTCGCCCACGGCGAGGTGTACATGATCGGTTCCTACGTGGCGTTCATCGCCATCGCCGGGCTGGCCATGCTGGGACTCGACAGTGTTCCGCTGTTGATGACCGCCGCGTTCATCGCCACCATCGTGGTGACCAGTGCCTACGGCTACAGCATCGAACGGATCGCCTACCGCCCCTTGCGCGGCAGCAACCGTCTGATCCCGCTGATTTCCGCCATCGGCATGTCGATCTTCCTGCAGAACACGGTTCTGCTGGCGCAAGACTCCAAGGACAAATCCATCCCCAACCTGATTCCGGGCAACTTTGCCTTTGGGCCAGGTGGCGCACATGAAGTGCTGATTTCCTACATGCAAATCGTGGTGTTCGTGGTGACCCTGGTCGCCATGCTCGGCCTGACGCTGTTCATCTCCCGCTCTCGCCTGGGTCGCGCCTGCCGCGCCTGCGCCGAAGACATCAAGATGGCCAACCTGCTGGGTATCAACACCAACAACATCATCGCCCTGACCTTCGTCATCGGTGCCGCGCTGGCGGCCATCGCGGCCGTGCTGCTGAGCATGCAATACGGCGTGATCAACCCGAACGCCGGTTTCCTGGTCGGCCTCAAGGCCTTCACCGCAGCGGTACTGGGCGGTATCGGCAGCATTCCGGGCGCCATGCTCGGCGGTCTGGTACTGGGTGTGGCGGAAGCCTTCGGTGCCGATATCTTCGGCGACCAGTACAAGGACGTCGTGGCCTTCGGTCTCCTGGTTTTGGTGTTGTTGTTCCGGCCAACCGGCCTGCTGGGCCGTCCGGAGGTTGAGAAAGTATGACTAGGAATCTTAAACAGGCGCTGTTCAGCGCCTTGCTGGTGTGGGCCGTTGCCTACCCGGTACTGGGTCTGAAGCTGACCATCGTCGGCATCAACCTCGAAGTTCACGGCACCAGCAACGCCACCCTGATCACCATCGCGGTGTGTTCGGTGTTGATGTTCCTGCGTGTGCTGTTCGACCAGCAGATCAGCTCGGCCTGGCGTTCTTCGCCAAACATGCCGCTGATTCCGGCCAAGGCCAGTAACTTCCTGACCCTGCCGACCACTCAGCGCTGGATCATCATTGCGCTGATCGCCGGCGCGCTGGTCTGGCCGTTCTTCGGCTCCCGTGGCGCGGTGGACATTGCGACGCTGGTCCTGATCTACGTGATGCTGGGCCTGGGGCTGAACATCGTGGTCGGCCTCGCCGGCTTGCTCGACCTCGGTTACGTCGGGTTCTACGCCGTCGGCGCCTACAGCTATGCGCTGCTGTCGCACTACTACGGCCTGAGCTTCTGGATCTGCCTGCCGATCGCCGGCCTGATGGCGGCCACTTTCGGCTTCCTGCTGGGCTTCCCGGTGTTGCGTTTGCGCGGTGACTACCTGGCGATCGTGACCCTGGGCTTCGGTGAAATCATCCGTCTGTTCCTGCGTAACCTGACCGATATCACCGGCGGTCCGAACGGCATCAGCAACATCGAGAAACCAACATTCTTCGGCCTGACTTTCGAACGCAAAGCTGCCGAAGGCATGCAGACGTTCCACGAGTACTTCGGCCTGGAATACAACTCGATCAACAAGGTGATCTTCCTTTACCTGGTTGCGCTGTTGCTGGCTCTCGGTGCGCTTTTCGTCATCAACCGTCTGCTGCGCATGCCTCTGGGCCGTGCCTGGGAAGCGTTGCGTGAAGACGAAATCGCCTGCCGTGCGCTGGGCCTGAATCCGACCATCATCAAACTGTCGGCCTTCACCCTGGGCGCAAGCTTCGCCGGTTTCGCCGGCAGCTTCTTCGCTGCCCGTCAGGGTCTGGTGACGCCGGAGTCCTTCACCTTCATCGAGTCGGCGATCATCCTCGCCATCGTGGTGCTGGGTGGCATGGGCTCGCAGCTGGGCGTGATCCTCGCTGCCGTGGTGATGATCCTGCTGCCGGAAATGATGCGTGAGTTCAGTGAGTACCGCATGTTGATGTTCGGTGCCTTGATGGTACTGATGATGATCTGGCGCCCTCAGGGTCTGCTGCCCATGCAACGTCCTCACATGGAGCTGCGCAAATGAGCCGCGAGATCCTTAAAGTAGAAAACCTGAGCATGCGCTTCGGCGGTTTGCTGGCGGTCAACGGCGTGGCCTTGAGCGTCAAAGAGAAACAAGTGGTTGCCCTGATCGGCCCCAACGGCGCCGGCAAGACCACCGTATTCAACTGCCTGACCGGTTTCTACAAGCCGAGCGGCGGCAGCATCCTGCTCGACGGCGAGGCGATTGAAGGCCTGCCGGGCCACAAGATCGCCCTCAAAGGCGTGGTGCGTACGTTCCAGAACGTGCGGTTGTTCAAGGACATGACGGCGGTCGAGAACCTGCTGATCGCCCAGCACCGTCACCTGAACACCAACTTCCTGTCCGGCCTGTTCAAGACCCCGGCGTTCCGCAAAAGCGAGCGCGAGGCCATGGACTTCGCCGAGTTCTGGCTGGAAAAGGTCAACCTGAAAGAGTTCGCCAACCGCCCGGCCGGCACCCTGGCCTACGGTCAGCAACGTCGTCTGGAAATCGCTCGCTGCATGATGACCCGCCCACGGATCCTCATGCTCGACGAACCGGCCGCCGGCCTGAACCCGAAGGAAACCGAAGACCTGAAGGCGCTGATCAGCATGTTGCGTGAAGAGCACAACGTGACAGTGCTGCTGATCGAACACGACATGAAACTGGTCATGAGCATTTCCGACCACATCGTCGTGATCAACCAGGGCACGCCTCTGGCCGACGGTACGCCGGAACAGATCCGCGATAATCCTGAAGTGATCAAAGCCTACCTGGGGGAAGCGTAAATGCTGCAGTTCGAAAACGTTTCCACCTTCTACGGCAAGATCCAGGCCCTGCACAGCGTCAACGTCGAAGTCCGCCAGGGCGAGATCGTGACCCTGATCGGCGCCAACGGTGCCGGCAAATCCACGCTGCTGATGACCCTGTGCGGTTCGCCGCGCGCCCACAGCGGCAGCATCCGCTATATGGGTGAGGAACTGGTGGGTCAGGACTCTTCGCAGATCATGCGCAAGAGCATCGCCGTGGTGCCGGAAGGTCGTCGGGTGTTTTCCCGCCTGACCGTGGAAGAGAACCTTTCCATGGGCGGATTCTTCACGGCGAAAGGCGACTATCAGGAACAGATGGACAAGGTCCTCGGACTTTTCCCACGCCTGAAAGAACGCTTCAGCCAGCGTGGCGGCACCATGTCCGGCGGCGAACAGCAAATGCTCGCCATCGGCCGTGCGTTGATGAGCAAGCCCAAGCTGCTGCTGCTCGACGAGCCTTCGCTGGGCCTGGCACCGATCATCATCCAGCAGATTTTCGATATCATCGAACAGCTGCGCAAGGACGGTGTGACGGTGTTCCTGGTCGAGCAGAACGCCAACCAGGCACTGAAAATCGCTGACCGCGCCTACGTTCTGGAGAACGGCCGGGTAGTGATGACAGGCACCGGCGAAGCGCTGCTGACCGATCCGAAAGTGCGCGATGCGTACCTCGGCGGATAAGCCTTTGCGGTAAGCAAAGAAACGGCCTTCGCGGGCCGTTTTTTTATGCCTGCGAGTAAGATCGGTGTAGGAGCTGCCGAAGGCTGCGATCTTTTGACTTTGACCTTCTTGTTCCCAGAGAATCAAGATCAAAAGATCGCAGCCTGCGGCAGCTCCTACAAGGTCCGTGGGGGTTCAAAGCCTGTCCAGCGCCTCCCCACTCCTCTTGAACCATCCCATCAAATAATCCGCCAACACCTGCGTGCGTTTCGGCAATCCGCCCTGATACGGATGCACCAGGTACATCGGCATGCTTCGGGTCTGATAATCGCGCAGGAGCCAGCGCAAACGGCCGTCAGCCAATTCCGCCGGCAGCAAGTAGGATGGCAGGCGCGCAATGCCGGCGCCCGCCAGTGCGGCTTTTTTGAGCAGGCTGTAATGGTTGCTGGCGAACGGTCCCGACACACGCACACGCAATAATTCGTGCTGCTGGTGATACAGCCATTCTTCGCGGCCGCTGTAGTGGCTATTGAGCAAACATTGGTGCTCAGCCAGGGACTGCGGGGTCGATGGCTCGCCATGTTGCTCAAGGTATGCCGGGCTGGCGCAGGTCAGTTCGTGCCAAGCCAACAGCGGCCGCGCAACCAGACGTTCGTCATTTCCGACGTCGGAGCGAACCGCCAGATCAAAGCCTTCGCGGGACAAGTCACGATAGTTGTTACTGAGATCGAGCTCGATCTGCACCTGCGGATATTTGGCGGAAAACTCCAGCAATAGACCATCGAAAAAGGTTTCCCCGAGCGACACCGGAACCGTCATGCGCACCGGGCCGACCATGTCGTCTTTCAACCGCGCCAATGCCTGACGCGCCCGCTCGACTTGAACCACCAGCGCCTGGGCCTGCGGCAACAACGCCGCGCCCGCCGCAGTCAGGCTCAAGCGCCGTGTAGTGCGTTGTAACAGGACCACGGAAAACTGCGCTTCCAACTGACTGATGCGCTTGGACAGTTGCCCCTTGCTGCAACCGAGTTGCTGCGCAGCCAACGTAAAACTGCCCGCTTCGACCAGTACCGCAAACGCCGCCAGATCATCCATATCGCTCATGGATTGTTTCCAATAGAAAACCAAAGGTTGCCTATTAGCACGCTTATCCACAGAAAAAACCACTCTAAACTGAAACCTCAATCAACCCACTTGAGGAAAAGTACCCATGAAAATTCTTTTGATCGGCGCAGGCGGCACCATCGGATCGGCCGTCGACAAAGAACTGTCGCAACGTCACGAAATCATCCGCATCGGCCGCAACAGCGGTGATTTTCAGGTGGATATCAGCGACAGCGCTTCGATTCGCAAATTGTTCGAGAAGACCGGCAAGTTCGACGCACTGGTCTGCGCGGCGGGCAACGTGACCTTCGCACCGCTGGCCGAAATGACCGAAGAGAGTTTTGCCCTGGGCCTGAAAGACAAGCTGATGGGTCAGGTCAACCTGGTGCTGATCGGCCGCGAGTTCGCCAATGACGGCGCATCGTTCACCCTCACCACCGGCGTGCTCAGTCACGACCCGATTCGCAGCGGCGCCTCGGCAGCACTGGTCAACGGAGCACTGGACAGCTTCGTCCGCGCCGCCGCCATCGAACTGCCGCGCGGCCTGCGTGTGAACTCGATCAGCCCCACCGTCCTCGTCGAAGCCATGGGCAGCTACGCACCCTACTTCCGTGGTTACAAACCGGTTCCTGCGGTGGACGTAGCATTGGCCTACGCCAAAAGTGTTGAAGGCTTGCAGACAGGTCAGACATTTCACGTGAGTTGAGCACGACGCGATCCGTAGGAGCACGGCTTGCCGGCGATGACTTCCTCGAGATCGCCATCGCGAGCAAGCTTTGCTCCTACGGGGGTGATCGACAACAAGACGTAAAAAGTCGGCGGGGTTGTGATGAACGGTCAGGCTGAGTAACGTGGCGGCACTTGTCAGGAGACCCCAAGATGCGTGTTGCCCGTTCCCTAGTCCTCGTTGCCCTGCTTCCGCTGTTCGCCGCTTGCCAGTTGCTGGATGGCTCGCATGAAAGCGCCTCCCACGTCGGCCAGACCCGCATGCAGGGCCAGTTGACGGCGGCGGACGGCAAGCTGTTGTTCCAGCCGTGCGGCGACCAGCGTCGTTATGTGGTCAACGACACGGGCGGCACCAGCGTGCTGCAACAGGCTGCGAGCCTCGCTGATACCCAGGGCAAACTGTTCGCCGATGTGCGCGGGCGGATCGTTGCCGGCAACGGCGATGGCCAGCTCGATCTGGAAACGCTGTACCGTGTCGAGCGTTCGGGCATTGCCTGTGAAGATCCCAATTTCAAACTGCTGATCCTGCGCGCCGCCGGCCACACCCCGGAGTGGAACGTGAGAGTCAGTGGCAAAGGCATGGTTATCGACCGCGCGGGCCAGCCGCCATTGGCCGTGCCCTACGTCGAAGAGCAACTGGGCGATGGCCGCTTCAACCTCAGCACCGAAACCAACAATCAGCACATCGAACTGTGGGTTGCACCGCAACGTTGCGTCGACAGCAGCACCGGCAGCATTCAGCACATGACAGCCGAACTGCGTATCGATGGCCAGGTGCAGCGCGGTTGCGGGTATTTCGGCGGATCGCGCGACGACTGATCGTTTAAGCCTCACGTGGCGGGACCGTTGGAGCTTATAATCGCCGGCTTCAAACGCCCTGGCGCAGTTGTGCGCCCCGCGAACCGGATCCTGCCATGTTACGAATTACCGAACTCAAGTTGCCTATCGACCATCCCGAAGAAGACCTGCGCCCTGCCATCGTGCAACGCCTGGGCATCGCCAGCGATGATTTGCTCGATTTCACCTTGTTCAAGCGCAGCTACGATGCGCGCAAAAAGTCCTCCGAACTGTGTTTCATCTACACCATCGACCTCAACGTTCGCGATGAGGCGGCGGTGCTGCACAAGTTCGCCGATGACCGTAACGTCAACGTGGCACCGGATGTCAGCTACAAGGAAGTCGGCCAGGCACCGGCCGATCTGAACGCTCGCCCGATCGTCGTCGGGTTCGGTCCGTGCGGAATTTTCGCCGGCCTGCTGCTCGCGCAAATGGGCTTCAAGCCGATCATCCTCGAACGCGGCACCGAAGTGCGCCAGCGCACCAAAGACACCTGGGGCCTGTGGCGTAAAAGCGTGCTGAACCCCGAGTCCAACGTGCAGTTCGGCGAAGGCGGCGCGGGGACCTTCTCCGACGGCAAGCTCTACAGCCAGATCAAGGACCCGAAATTCCTCGGCCGCAAAGTCCTGCACGAGTTCGTCAAGGCCGGCGCGCCGGAAGAAATTCTCTACGTCAGCAAACCGCACATCGGCACGTTCCGTCTGACCGGTGTCGTGGAAAACATGCGTGAGCAGATTCGCGCCCTCGGCGGTGAAGTGCGCTTCCAGCAGCGCGTCACCGACGTGTTGATCGAAGACGGCCAACTGGTCGGCGTCGAACTCCATGGTGGCGAGCAGATCCACTCGAAACACGTGATCCTGGCCCTCGGCCACAGCGCCCGCGACACCTTCCGCATGCTCCACGGTCGCGGTGTATACATGGAGGCCAAGCCGTTCTCAGTGGGTTTCCGCATCGAACACCCGCAGTCGCTGATCGACCGCGCGCGCCTGGGCAAGTACGCCGGCCACCCGAAACTCGGCGCCGCCGACTACAAGCTGGTGCACCACGCCAAGAACGGCCGCTCGGTCTACAGCTTCTGCATGTGCCCGGGCGGTACGGTGGTGGCGGCGACTTCCGAGCCGAACCGTGTCGTGACCAACGGCATGAGCCAGTACTCGCGTAACGAACGTAACGCCAACTCCGGGATCGTCGTCGGGATCACCCCGGAGGTCGATTATCCGGGCGGCCCGCTGGCCGGCATCGAGTTGCAGGAGCGCCTGGAGTCCCACGCCTTTGTGCTGGGCGGCAGCAACTACGAAGCTCCGGCGCAACTGGTTGGCGACTTCATCGCCGGCAAGCCGTCCACCGAGCTGGGCAGCGTCGAACCGTCCTACAAGCCGGGTGTCGCCTTGGGCGATCTGGCCTTGGCTTTGCCAGACTTCGCTATCGAAGCAATTCGCGAAGCATTGCCGGCGTTCGAGAAGCAGATTCGCGGTTACTCGTTGCACGACGCGGTGTTGACCGGGATCGAGACCCGTACTTCGTCGCCACTGCGGATTACCCGCAACGAGTCGATGCAGAGCCTGAACGTGAAGGGCTTGTTCCCGGCCGGTGAAGGCGCGGGTTATGCGGGCGGGATTCTGTCGGCAGGTGTCGACGGGATTCGGATTGCCGAGGCTGTGGCGCGGGATATCCTGGGCCTCGAAGCCTGATAAACACTATCTGATACAACACAAAACCCTGTGGGAGCGGGCTTGCCCGCGATAGCGTTAGATCAGCCAACAAATTTGTTGGATTTGATGCCGCCATCGCGGGCAAGCCCGCTCCCACAGGTTTACTCAGCGTCTATCAGTTCAGATGTTGGCGCGCAAAACCGAAGCCGGCAGCGCCTCCCCGCGCTCCACCGTCGCCCTCACCGCATCAATCAACCCACTCAACTCATACCCCTGTGCCTCGAGCCATTTCGGATCGTAATAGGTCGTGGCATAACGCTCGCCGCTATCACACAGAATCGCCACCATCGACCCCGACTCCCCCGCCGCTTTCATGTGCTGAGCGGCCATCAATGCGCCGATCAGATTGGTCCCGCTTGATCCGCCTACGTGCCGACCCAAGCGCTCCGCCAGGTAATGCATCGCCGCCAGCGACAACGCATCCGGCACCTTGACCATCGCGTCGATCACCTTGGGCAAAAACGACGCTTCCACCCGCGGCCGGCCAATGCCTTCGATGCGCGAGCCGTGATCCAGACGCAGGTTGGCATCGCCGGTCTGGTAATAATCGAAGAACACCGAACGTTCGGCATCGGCGCACAGCACGCGGGTGCAATGCTGGCGATAACGCACGTATCGGCCAAGCGTCGCGGTTGTGCCGCCCGTGCCGGGGCTGGAAATCAGCCAGCTCGGTTCCGGATGCTGTTCGAAACGCATCTGCTGAAAGATCGACTCGGCGATGTTGTTGTTCGCCCGCCAGTCAGTGGCGCGCTCGGCGTAGGTGAACTGGTCGATGAAATGCCCGTCGTGCTCACGGGCCAGACGCTCGGATTCAGCGTAGATCTGCGTCGGATCGTCCACCAGATGGCTTTGCCCACCGTAAAAGGCGATCTGGGCGATCTTTTCCTTGGACGTGGTTGCCGGCATCACCGCAATGAACGGCAAGCCCAACATGCGCGCGAAGTACGCTTCGGAAATCGCCGTCGAACCGCTGGACGCTTCAATGACCGGCGCTCCAGGTTTGAGCCAGCCGTTACACAACGCATAAAGAAACAGCGAACGCGCCAGCCGATGCTTGAGGCTGCCGGTGGGATGGCTGGATTCATCCTTGAAGTACAACTCGATGCCCGGAAAACCCGGCAGCGGCAACGGGATCAGGTGGGTGTCGGCGCTGCGCTGGAAGTCGGCTTCGATGATCCGGATGGCTTCGCGAGCCCACTGTCGGTTATCGCTCATGATGGTTTTCTCGTTGAATCGGGCAGGAGTTGGCCTCTCGGTGCAAGGCTCAGCCTTCAAGCTTAGGAAAAAACCTACATCACGCACAGATACAGCTGAGGTCCAATACGCTTGGCAACTGCTAGGCTCAGGTCCGTAGCCCCAAATCGTCTTGTAACGACATATAACAAAAAAGAATATAACTTTTGTTTTAACAACTAACAGGAATTGTTAGGGTGTAACACCTTTTGAATTCACAGATGGAGAGCGACCTTGCCTCTGCGTAGCACTTTCACGCGTTTCTTTCAGTTGGAAGCTGCCAGCGGTCTGTTACTGATCGCTGCGGCAGTTCTGGCTCTAATCATCAACAACTCGCCACTGTCGTGGCTGTACAACGGCCTGCTTGAAACTCCGGTGGTCGCCCAGGTTGGCGCCTTGAAGATCGCCAAGCCACTGCTGTTGTGGATCAACGACGGTCTGATGGCGATGTTCTTCCTGCTGATCGGCCTGGAAGTGAAACGCGAAGTACTCGACGGACAACTGGCCAAGCCGTCACAGATTGTCCTGCCCGGTGCAGCGGCGATCGGCGGCATGGTCGTGCCAGCGCTGATCTACTGGTTCCTCAACCGCGATAACCCGGCGGCCCTGAGCGGCTGGGCAATCCCGACCGCCACCGACATCGCTTTCGCCCTTGGCGTGCTGGCGCTGTTGGGCAAACGGGTTCCGGTGTCGCTGAAGCTGTTCCTGATGACCTTGGCGATCATCGACGACCTCGGCGCGATCATCATCATTGCGATCTTCTATTCCGGCGCGCTGTCGACCCTGTCCCTGGCGCTGGCCGCAGCCTGCATCGCGGCGCTGATCGGCATGAACCGGCTCGGCGTGGTCAAGCTCGGGCCGTACATGATCATTGGCTTGATCCTGTGGGTCTGCGTACTCAAGAGCGGTGTGCACGCCACGCTGGCCGGTGTGACCCTGGCGTTCTGCATTCCGTTGCGCACGAAAAACGCCGAGCCTTCGCCGCTGCTGACCCTCGAACACGCACTGCACCCGTGGGTGGCCTATGGAATTCTGCCGCTGTTCGCCTTCGCCAACGCAGGCCTGTCCTTGAGCGGCGTCACCTTCGACAGCTTCACCCACGACGTACCGATGGGCATCGCGGTCGGCCTGCTGCTGGGCAAAGCCGTCGGCGTGTTCGGCCTGACCTGGCTGGCAGTCAAAATCGGCATCGCCGCCCTGCCCCAAGGCGCCAATTGGGGTCAGATACTGGGTGTGGCGATTCTCTGCGGCATCGGTTTCACCATGAGCCTGTTCGTCGGCTCCCTGGCCTTCGAGCCGGGTGTCAGCGACTACGCCGGAATGGACCGCATGGGGATTCTGACTGGCTCGATTCTGGCTGCATTGATCGGTTATGCGGTGACAGCGATGGCAAGTCGCAAGAACACTGCCCTGCCCTCCTGAGAAACAGGGACAACTCCTAACGTCTTTCAAGACGCGTCCTACAGCCACGCTTTGTCCCGTTCGTTAACGTCGTGCAGCCCTTTCGCAGGGCTGCCGATGGAAGAACACACAAGGACAATCAGTGGCTGTCAACAAGGACATCCCCCGGGTTAGAAACCCGCCGTCAGGTGACGGGCATCACGTCAGCTATCGCTTCATGACGACCAGCGAACTGGCTGAGCGCGAAGCTCGGCAAATTGCCTACCAGGCCATGCTCGCCAGGCAAGACGACTACATGCGCAAGCGCCAGGTTACCGATGCCGAACAGAAACCTGTTCAAGTCGGGTGCGTGTTCGCCAAATCCTGCAAGCTGCCCGACGCGGTCATCAACTACACGAATCCCTCTGGAATGGTGCCGACCGATAGCCTGAAGGACTACGGCGAGATCGCCTGGCTCGGGGCTCGCGAGGCAGACGATGGCGGTTTGCTGAACCTGAAAGCGATCAGTGGGAGCTCCGTTGCGCTTGGCATCGGCCAACTGGCGCTACGCGTTCCCTCTCTTGTCGTCCCGGCAATAGGTGCCGCCGGGCCTGCTGTCTCCGCTGCTCTTGGCGGTCTGGTCGCGATTTTCTGGACACCCAGCCTCGGCGACAGCGCCCTCTACACCGAAGATCAACTCCGCGCCCTCAAACAGGCCCGCACCCGCGTTCGCCTCAGCGTTGAACAACAAGCCGACGGCAGCCTCAAGGGTTACGGCTTCTACACCGGCAAGAATCGCGATTGGGAAATGGTCGATGTCGTGCAGATCGCTTTGCGAGACAGCCAATACGTCGCCGACCTCGGCGACGGCATCGAACTGATCTGGACCCCAGCCGAAGATGGCTCCGACATCCGAGGCATCCCCGCGCTGGAAGCGGCGCCACAAGCCCCACATATCTGGGTCTATCCGCCGACGAAACAGGCGGACGGCATCATCGTCAACCCGATTTATCCGCCTGAGTACAAGGATTTCATTCTTGTGTTTCCGGCGAACTCTGGTGTAAAGCCTCTATACGTGGTGGTTGCAAGACCTATCAGTGGTGACCATGACTATCACCCTCCGCCAAGAGCTCTGTCGGCATTCCCCGATGCCGTTCGCGTTCAGACCAAAGGAAACCGAAGACGCTGGGAAAGTAAGAAACGCATCTATGAGTGGGACTACCGACATGGCGCCGTCGAAGTGTACAACTGGGCGGGGGATCACTTGGGGGAATTTGATGCAAATACGGGCGAACAGACTGGTAAAGCAAGACCTGAAAGGCGGACATCAACAAAGTAATGATTAGGAATAAGAATGATATTTATAGAAATCAGCGGATTTTTCCTCGAACCAAACCCTGATAATTCATTGCAATATGAAAAGGATGTACCTCAAGCCTTAGAGGCGGCAGTGCTTAACGTCATGGGCTGGAAAACCATGACGGATGTCCCAATAGGCGAGCATCTGTTATCTCCAAATCAGGCTAGTGCGATTATGGAACTGATTGGCGCCCCCTTCAGAGATGATTTGGCGTACTACTTGGGGCTCTGCCAAGACTAACTATTTGGATCAGACAAACCGTAAGCGACTGCCACAAAAAACCCCGACCAGCTACCTGATCGGGGTTTTCTTTTACCCAAATTCCCGCTTAGTGCGTAACGCGACTGGTGCCATCAACCGTGGCAATCCGTACACGCTCGCCAACACGGAACACTTCATTTTCCTGAACCTGTTGCACGTAGGCGCGCATGCTGCCGTCGTCTTCGCGGACGGTGATTTCCACGCCCTGGGTACGGGTCAGGCCTTCTTCAGCTGCGGAGCCGACCAGGCCGCCTGCAACGGCGCCGATGACCGCAGCCACGATGCTGCCGCGACCGCCACCGATGGCGCTGCCGCCAACGCCGCCCACCGCTGCACCGGCGATGCCGCCGATCGGGGTTTTGGTGCCTTCGATTTTCACCGGGCGCAGTGCTTCGATGGTGCCCATGCGAACGGTCTGCACGCGACGCGCTTCGTCACGGGAGTAGGAGTCACCGGTCAGGCTCGATTGGCAACCGGTGAGCAACATCGCCATCGTGGAAAAGGAAGCAACCAGCAGGACAGACTTACGCATAGCATCAACTCCAAAGGACAGGTATTCATTAAACTCCGCGGCTTGACGCCTGTCACGGCATCGCCCGGATAAAAATGATTTCATTCAGTTCCAGTACAGGCCCCGCGCGCGAACTCACCACACATTAGCGGCAAATTCGGCAATCTGCGCCGCTGGCCGAGGATTTTCATGGATTACTTTATCATCGTCGTCACTACCGCTGCCGGTCTGTACTTCCACTGGTGGCTGTACGTACGGATCAAACGCTGGATGGACCGCGACCTGGCACTGGCGTTGGCTGGCGGCGACGAACTCAAAAAAGTGTTCATGCTCCAGCAACTGGCGAACGCTCAAGCGCAGAAGATCAAGCGTCGAGACCTGCCGCAGTGGCTGGAGACCGCTGCGGCAGGCTATCTCGAGCGGTAGACTGCTTAGGGTGCCAGGCGTTCAAGAATCCAGTCGGCGCCCTGCAAACGATAGTTGAGGCGATCGTGCAGACGGCTCGAACGGCCCTGCCAGAACTCGATGCGCTCAGGTAGCAAACGATAACCACCCCAGTGTTCAGGGCAATGCGGCTGACTGTCACTGAACCGCTGCTCCGTGTCCTTGAGCAAAGACTCAAGCTCAGCACGGTCGGCGATCACCCGGCTTTGCGGCGATGCCCAGGCACCGAGGCGGCTGCCCAGTGGACGAACCTGATAGTAAGCATCGGATTCTTCAGGAGTGACTTTCACCACTCGCCCTTCGATGCGCACCTGGCGCTCCAGGGTCGGCCAAAAGAACGTCATGGCCGCAAACGGGTTCGCGGCGATGTGTTGGCCCTTGGCACTGTCGTAATTGGTGAAGAAGGTGAAACCCTGCTCATCCAGGCCCTTGAGCAGCAGGATGCGACAATGCGGTCGACCGTCCGGGTCGACCGTGGCCAAGGTCATGGCGTTCGCTTCCACCGGCGCCTGTTCGGTTTTCACCGCGTCGGCGAACCATTGGTGAAACAGCGCAAACGGCTCGGCCGGGGCTTGCGCCTCGGTCAGGCCATCACGGGTGTAGTCGCGGCGCATATCAGCCAGGGCCTTGGTCATGGCGCATTCCTTTTGGTTAACGAATCACTTCTTTGTGGTATCGGCGGCGGCGACTTTCTTGGTGTCGGCAGCGGCCTTGGCCGGTGCAGTCTTTTTCGCCGGAGTCGCGGTTTTAGCCGGAGCTTTTTTCGCTGGTGCTTTGGCAGCTTTCTTGGCTGGCGCTTTTTTCGCCACAGGTGCAGCCGCTTTCTTTGCATCGGCGGGTGCAGGCGTCACTGGCTTGGCAACCGGCTTGATGTCCTGGGCAGCGACCATGCGCACAGGTGCCGGGGCTGGCATGTTGTACTTGCTCAGCAACGCGACCATGGTGTTTTGTGGGGTCACCAGCAGTTCCACACGGCGGTTCAACGCGCGCCCTTCAACGCTGTCGTTGGCGGCGCGCGGGGCTTCACTGCCCATACCGCGCAGCATCAGACGATCACGCTGCAAGCCGCTGAGACGGAAAATCGCTGCGACGGCCTGAGCACGTTCCTGGCTCAACTTGACGTTGGCCGGCGCGGCGCCCGAGGTATCGCTGTGACCCAGCACCAACACGGCAGTCTTTGGATCGACTTCAAGGATTTTCGCAACACGGGTGAACGGACCGAGGGTCACCGGCAACAGCATGGCCGGGCGATCAGGGTTGAACGAGCCTTCGACCGGCGCGATCACCACCAACACGTTTTCACGGCGTTCGAGTTGCAGGTTGCTGTCCTTGATCGCTGTGCGCAGGCGCGGTTCATAGTCGTCGAGCCAGGCTTGAGTGACTTTTGGATCCGGCATCGGCACGGCTTTGGCGGTGGTTTGCTCTTTGCCGCCGAACGGCCACCACCAACTTCCACCTGTTTGCGCGTCAGCCTTGGCGACTTCGACAGGCTTGATCTCCGGCTTGATCTCCGGTTTTTTGTCGAGAACTTCCTCGGAACCGAACGGCCAGTACCACGGGTTGGAGCTGTCAGCCTTTGCCACCGGAGCAGTTACGGCGGGTTTCAAGGGTGCCGGGGCCGGTTCTTTGGCGGCGACTTTGTCGGACGAACCAAACGGCCACCAGCTGCCGCCGTCCGCATCATTTTTCGGATTCTGTGCGCAACCGGTAATAGCGAAGCACAGTGCCAAGGCGAGGGTTGGTTTGGTTGACATTGGATATCCACAAAAATGAGGTCATAAAAAAATCAGGCCGGATCGGCCCGCATAAACAGACGCTTTGAAACTGAAAAGGCTATCGGGTTCCTGACCTGGGACCCTCCAGCGGGATTTACAGACAAGTGGCCAGTACCCGCACAAGCTTTTGTGCGCGCGGATCCATCAAGACGTACGGCCCCAGTGTATTTGTCACAAAACCGAAAGCCACATCGTGCTCCGGGTCAGCAAAACCGATGGAACCACCTGCGCCGGGATGCCCGAACGCTCGCGGACCCAGGCCGAATGTGGCATTGGGCACATCCGGTTGATCGAGCATGCAACCCAGGCCGAAACGGGTCCGGGTCAGTAGAGTCTTGTCCTCGCCGAGGCTGTGCTCGCGGGTCAACTCGTCGAGCATCTCGCTTTCCAGCAGGCTGCCGTCCAGCAGGCCGGCATAGAACCCGGCCAGGCTGCGGGCGTTGCCGTGGCCATTGGCCGCGGGTTGCTGCATGCGCCGCCATTCCGGCTTGTTGGTGCTGGTCAGCACCGACGGCGGATTGGTGAATGCGCGAGTGGTCATGGCGGTCGGTTCGCGCATGGTCACTTGCAGCAGACGCTGGGCCGCGGCATCGCCGACGTTGCCCTTGCCGCGGGCGATGTGCGCCACGCGATGGAATTCTTCATCGGCCAGGCCGACGTGGAAATCCAGGCCCAACGGCTTGGCGACCCGCGCGACGATGGACTCACCCGGTCCGCGACCGTCAGCCCGGCGCAGCAACTCGCCGACCAACCAGCCGTAAGTGATGGCCGCATAGCCATGGCCTTCTCCCGGCGTCCACCACGGGGCTTCGGCGGCCAGGGCGTCGACCATGGTTTGCCAGTCGTAAAGCGCTTCAGGTGCCAGCAACTCGCGCAGTGCCGGCAGGCCGGCCTGATGACAGAGCAGTTGGCGCAGGGTCACGGCCTCTTTGCCAGCCGCAGCGAACTCCGGCCAGTAGCGGGCCACCGGGGCATCCAGTTGCAGCTTGCCTTCGGCGACCAGTTGCAGCGCGGTCACGGCGGTGAAGGTCTTGGTGCAGGAGAACAGGTTGGCGATGGTGTCGCTGTGCCAGGCCTCGGCGCCATCCTTGTCGGCGGTGCCGGACCAGAGGTCGAGCACGGTTTCGCCACCGATCTTGATGCACAACGCCGCGCCACGTTCCTGGGGATCGTCGAACAGCGCCGCGAATGCCTCACGCACTGCCTCGAACTTAAGCTCGTAATGACCCTGAATCTGCACCCGCAACTCCCCGGATAAACGCTCTACAAAGTGGCCCGCATTGTTCCAGCCCTTGAGGGTTTTGGGAACAGGGGCGGGCCGGGCGGTCAATTGAAGACCAAGATCAAAAGATCGCAGCCTGCGGCAGCTCCTACAATGACAATGCGTTCATCCTGTAGGAGCTGCCGCAGGCTGCGATCTTGGCGGCATCAGCTTTTAATGACCTTTACCGGAATGTCCACCCGCGCCCTTCCCTGGCCCTTTGCCGGCATCGGCCTCTCTGCCGCCCTCGGCCTCTCTGCCGCCCTCGGCGTCGTGACTGGCCTTGTTCGCCTCGGCGGCGGCCTTCTCGGCTTCTTTGCTTAATTGGTCAACCGCCGCGAGGTTGTTCTTGCGCACGCTGTCGACGAAACCCTGGAATGGCAGATCGGTAATACCCACAAGGCCGAAGTGGCCGTTTTCGCCATCCAGCAGACGCCCGGTCACAGGCTGGTCGAGGTATTGAAACCAGTGCACACCGACAATCGACGGTTCGCTCAGCGCCTGTTTGAGGAAGTTCGCGTAGGCCGGGCCACGGTCTTCTTCCTTCGCCACTTGCGTCACGCCGCCCCAGAATGGGCCGCGATCAGCGGAGCCGAAGTTGAACTCGGTGATCAGCACCGGTTTGTCGAGGCTGCGCAGTTTGGCGAAGTCGTAACCGTCCTGCGGTTGCAGGGTGTACAGGTTGAAACTCAATACGTCGCAATACTGGGCGCAGGATTCGACCGCTTCTGGCGTACTGACGGCGAAGCGGCCGCCCAGTAACAGCTGGTTCGGCGCGTGCCACTTGAGCGAGTCGGATATGGTCTTGAAGTAAGTGTCGGCGAAGACCTTCTGGAAGTATTTGAAGTCCGCTTCGATTTCCGGATGTTCAGGGCTTGGCAGCGGCGGCACAAAACCCGGATCTTCCATCAATTCCCAGGCTGGCAGATCAATGCCCCAGGCTTTGGAAAGACCCGCCTGATTGCGGTACTTGTCGCGCAGTTGCTTGAGGAAGGCACGCTTGGCCGGCACGTCGGTGGTCATTTTCAAAGTGCCGTAAGCCAGGGCGTAGCGGGCTTTCGGGTCATCGCCCGGACCGGCCCACGCCAGTTCGTTGTCGGCGTAGTACCCGATCAGCCATGGATCGTCGCGATGGTCGCGGGCAGCAATGGCCACGGCGCGTTCCGTGGCCATGGCGAAACGTGGATCAAACGGGTCGGGCATGCCGCCCCACCAATCGCTGCCGGTGCTGATGCTGGCGTAATCGCCAACGATCGACAGCGGCAAGGTGTACGGCACGCGGTCAGCGTTGGCCAAGGCTGGCGCGCTCCAGTTACCGACAGTGTTGAAACCCCACGCTTGCAGGCGATCGAGCGTGTGGCTGGCCCAGCGTTTTTCGTCAAATACCACTTTGCAGGGTTCGGCGGGTGCCGGCTCGGCCGCTTTGGCTGCGGTCGCGTCGACGGCATCGGTTTTGGCCGCTTCGGCAATATCGGACTCAGCACTCGAAGGCGCCACCGGCTGCTCGGCGGCTTTTTCTGCCGTGGCCTCTACCGCATCAGCCTTGGCCGCTGCGGCGACTCCGGCCTTGGTATCGCTGCCCAGTGCGCAAGGGTCGCCGTACAGGCGTTGCAGGTTGGCGCCATAAAAATCGTACCAGCGCCCGAAGTTGAAACCCCGGCCCTGATCAACGCCGTTGCCGCCGCGGTTATCTCCTTCACCGTAGTGGCTGGCCAAAGGCTCGTCAGGCTTGGGCAGTGATTCGAACATCGACTCGCGACCGGCAATGTACGTCTGGTTGACGTCCGCCGTGACGGTGTTGACCCCCAGCGAATAGAACGGATGCCCTTCTGGCGTTACCAGATACCAGCGCCCGTCACGCTTCTCGGTGCGGAAAAAGCCGCTGGCCTTGAACGCCGGGCCTTTGCTCCAGCCGCCGAACTTGTCCAGCGACGATTTTTCGCGCTCGGCCAGCCAGGTTTTCAGCTGTTGCTGTTCCTTGGCGGCGGCGCTTTTCAGTTGTTCATCGTTACTTACTTTCTCCGGCCATTTGGCCCGGGTCGATTGGCCAAAGGCGTCCACCAATCCGCCATACACGGCCTGAGTGACGGACTCGCTGTCCTGAACGCCAAAGCGCTCGAGCAAGATGCTCTGGGCGACTTTCGGTTGGTCCATGGACACGCTCACCGACACCACTTGGCTACGATCCAGTTCACCGGCACTGCTGGTCAACAGGATGCGCTGACCGTCGACGGTCATGGGCATCGGTGGCCCGGCCTTCATGCCCTGGCTCAGCGGCGTCGTCGGTTGCAATGGCACCAACAGGGTTTGCGCAGGGCCGGCCGGCAAATCGACACGGCTGACCAGCGTCTTGCCATCGTTGCTCTGGATGGTCACGTACAGGGTCACGGCCCAGTCCATGGCGCTCTGGATCCGCAGGCTCATGACGCCCGATTGCGACCAGTCCCAGGCGCCGGTCTGCGGCGTCAGGCGCAGGGTTGGCTTTGCAACCGGGTTGAACGTCACCCGGCGCAGCACTTCACCTTCGGCGGTTTGTTCGGCGTTGGATTGCGGCAGGCTGGCGTCCTGAGTCGCCACCTGGACCACATCGGCGGGGCGCACAAAGTTGAACAGCGTCTGCTGCCCGGCGGGTGCGGCCAGCAAAGGCGTTGCGAACAACAAGGCAAAAACGGCAGGCAACGAACGGCGAATCATGAGAACGAAATTCTCCCTAACGACCTTCAATGGGCCAGTGGAAAAGCGATGGCTGAAAGATAGACAACGCGGCGGGCAAAACTGCCCACCGGTGTTTCAGGAAATTTCACGTCGGAAAGGAGGCAACGCATTGAGGATCGCTTTGCCATAGCGCTGGGTGACCAGCCGCCGGTCGAGCAAAGTGATGGTGCCGCGGTCTTCTTCGGTGCGCAGCAAGCGCCCGCAGGCCTGAACCAGTTTCAGGGAAGCATCCGGCACCGAGATTTCCATGAACGGATTGCCGCCCCGGGCTTCGATCCATTCGGCCAGCGCCGCTTCGACCGGATCGTCGGGCACCGAGAACGGAATCTTGGCGATCACCACGTGCTCGCAATACGCGCCGGGCAAGTCGACCCCTTCGGCAAAACTCGCGAGGCCGAACAACACGCTCGAATCGCCGCCATCGACCCGCGCCTTGTGCTTATTCAGGGTTTCCTGTTTCGACAGGTTGCCTTGAATGAACACTTGCTTGCGCCAGTCGCGGTCGAGACCGTCGAACACGTCCTGCATCTGTTTGCGCGACGAGAACAGCACCAGCGTCCCGCGCGAGCCTTCGACCAGATCAGGCAGATCGCGGATGATCGCCGCCGTGTGTGCCGCCGCATCGCGCGGGTCGGCGTTCAGGTTCGGCACCCGCAGCACACCGGCGTCGGCGTGATGGAACGGGCTCGGCACCACAGCGGTCACGGCTTTTTTCGGCAGGCCGGCGCGCATGCGGAAGCGGTCGAAGGTGCCGAGGGCGGTCAAGGTCGCCGAGGTCACCAGACACCCATACGCCACGTTCCACAAATTGCGCCGGAGCATTTCCGCCGCGAGGATCGGGCTGGCGTTGACCTCGATGTCGAACAGCGAGCCGCTTTCGGCCAGAGTCAGCCAGCGCGCCATGGGCGGGTTGTCTTCCGGGTCTTCGACGGTGAAGGCGGTCCACAACTCCCAATTGCCGGAAGAACGGGACAACAGGCTGCCGAACAACGGATACCACTCTTCGGCCTGGTTGCTGGCGATACCGATGTTGACCTCACCGTCCATGCCCTCCTTGAGCAGTTCGGTCAGGCGGGTGAACACGTCGGTCAGACGGGCGAAGCCTTTCTTCAGTTCGATGCCCATTTCGCGCATGTGCTCGGGAATCACCCCGCCGACGAAACGGTGACGCGGCCGTTCGCGGCCTTCGACGTCTTCGCCGGGTTTGAAGTCGGCAACTTGCTCGCAGGCGGTGAACATGAACTGCTGCTGGGTCTTGATCTCTCGCGCCAGCTCCGGCACCTGTTCGATCAGCTTGCCCAGGTCGCCCGGCAACGGGTGTTGGGCCAGCAGTTTGGTGAGGTTCTTGGCGGTGGTTTCCAGCCAGTCGGCGGTGGAACGCAGGCGTGTGTAATGGGCGAAGTGGCCGATGGCCTTGTCCGGCAGGTGGTGGCCTTCGTCGAACACGTAGATGGTGTCGCGCGGGTCTGGCAATACGGCGCCGCCGCCCAGGGCCAGGTCGGCCAGGACCATGTCGTGGTTGGTGACGATGACGTCGACTTTGCCCATGCCTTCGCGGGCCTTGTAGAAGGCGCACTGGCCGAAGTTCGGGCAATGGCGATTGGTGCACTGGCTGTGATCGGTGGTCAGGCGCGCCCAGTCTGCGTCTTCCAGGGCCGTGGACCAACTGTCGCGGTCACCGTCCCACTTATTGCCGGCCAGTTTTTCGATCATGCTGGTGAACAGCTTCTGACTGGCTTCATCGACCTCGATCTTGAAGCCTTCTTCTTCGAACAGCTGCGCTGTGGCAGTTTGTGCGTGGCCTTCCTGAAGCAACATGTCGAGCTTGGACAAGCACATGTAGCGCCCGCGCCCCTTGGCCAGGGCAAAGCTGAAGTTCAGCCCGCTGTTGCGCATCAGGTCAGGCAAATCCTTGTAGACGATCTGCTCTTGCAGGGCGACGGTCGCGGTGGCGATCACCAGGCGCTTGCCCGCAGCCTTGGCCGTCGGGATCGCTGCCAGGCTGTAGGCCACGGTTTTACCGGTACCGGTGCCGGCTTCCACCGCGACAATCGCGGGGTCGCCACTGCGCCGGCCTTCGTCGTCGGTGTCGATATCACCGAGGACTTTGGCAATTTCGGCGATCATCAGGCGTTGGCCGTAGCGCGGCTTGAGGCTCTTGGCTTCGAGAAAACGCGAGTAGGCGCCCTGGATCGTGGTTTTGAGTTCAGTGCTGATCATGAATTTTCGGGCGCAAAAACGCTGGATAAATTTTCAGTAGTTCGGTTCGGCCGCTATCATACCCCGCTAATGAATCCCGCGCAGAACGGAGTACCCGAATGACCGCTTTTAGCCTGGTTTATAGCCTGCATGTCCTCGCCGCACTGGTGTGGGTGGGGGGCATGTTTTTCGCCTGGATGGTCTTGCGCCCCGCGGCGATCACAGCACTGGAGGGCCCTGCCCGATTGAAGCTGTGGGTAGAAGTGTTTCAAGGTTTTTTCCGCTGGGTCTGGGGTGCGGTCGTGCTGTTGCCGGTCAGTGGCGTGATCATGCTGAACCTGAACTTCAGCGGTTTTGAACACGCGCCGCGCTATGTGCAGGTGATGATGGGCTTGTACGTGGTGATGACCGCGCTGTTTATCCGGATTCAGGCGTTGATGCTGCCGGAACTGCGCACGGCCGTTGAAGCGCAGGACTGGCCGGCGGGGGCTGCGGTGCTGGGGAGGATTCGGCGGTTGGTGGGGATTAATTTGCTGGTGGGGTTGGTCGTCATCGTGATTGCTGCGGTGCGGCCAACGATCTAGGCAATCTCACTGTAGGAGCTGCCGCAGGCTGCGATCTTTTGATGTTGCCTTTAAAAACAAGATCAAAAGATCGCAGCCTGCGGCAGCTCCTACAGGGAAAATCGCCAGGCAAGAAATGGATTACAACCGCTGCACCACCACCGAACCCGCCGCGCCGGCAGGCCCCGGTTGCCCGTCGGTACCAGGTTTGCCGCCCTTGCCGCCATCGGTTGTATAGATAAAGCAGCCCTTGGCCTTGCCGCCCGCTCCCGGTTTACCGCCAGGACCCGCCAGGCCACCGGCGCCACCGGCCACTTGCACCTTGATCTGTTCTGCCGGGTAATCACGCGGCACCGCCAGTTTGACCAAGGCCCCCGGCGCGCCTGGTTGACCATCACTGCCGTCGCTGCCGTCGGCACCTCGTCCGGCCTGACCCCAGGTACAACCCGGCGCCTGACCATTGGCTCCGTCGAGGCCGACAAATCCTGGCGCCCCCGCACCACCGCGCGCGTCGACCAGCAATTGCGGTGCGTTCAGGGTCTTGATCTGCAGGTTCAGATTGCGTCCGGAGCGAGCAGCCTTCAGATATGTGCCCGGCGCGCCGCGAGCGGTGATCTGACTGCCTTCGGACAACGCTGCACGGCTGACTTTCAGCTCCAGCGCCTGCTCACTGGGCACTATCGCGATTCGCGCGTCACGGCCCAGGTGCAGTTCGCCAACAGTCACTTCGGTCACGTTCGAGGGAATCAGCAACGTGCCATAGTCCGCCACTTCCAGGCGTTCCAGTTGCAGGGTGCTGGCAGTGTTGGGCAGGCGCATCAACGAGTTGGTTTCGACGCTCACTACCTGAGCGCAGGCCAGTGGGCTGATGAGGGCGGCGAGCAGACAGAGTTTACGCATGGGAAGCCTTAGATGCGGTGGCAGCGGGGATGGTTTGCAGATGGAAAACGCCGAAAATCAAGATCTTCAGGCGATCGACCCAAGGATGGGCGCGACCCTTGAGGCTGCGATTGCACAGCAGCGCTTCAAGCAAATGAAAGATCGCCAGAACACCGCCGGCCAGATTGGTCAGCAGGTGCAGCGGATGGATAAACGGCATGAGCAGATTGACCAGCACCACCGCCCAGAACAGCAGGGTCAACAGCTTCCCCAGCCCCCATATCACCTTCATACGCCCCTCGATGAGAATTATTCTTTGCGCGCACAGTAACGGCTTCCACGCGGGATAAGCCAGAGGGCAAACGAAAAATCTTCATGAAGATCGCCGAATGGCCGTCGAAACGCTGCGAATCCGCGCTCGACGGCTCTATTCCGCGGTTCAGCGATTGATATGCAACTCCACGCGACGGTTTTTTGCGCGACCTTCTTCGGTTTCGTTGTCGGCCACCGGCTGACTTTCACCTTTGCCTTCGCTGGTGAGTTTGCTCGGCGCCACGCCTTGGCTCAGCAGGTACTCGGCAACGCTGTTGGCGCGACGTTCCGACAGGGCCTGGTTGTAAGTATCCGCACCCACGCTGTCGGTATGCCCGATCACTTTGATGCTCACCACGTTGGCGTCCAGCAACTTGCTCATGATCGCATCGAGCTCGCTTTGCGCGGTCGGGGTCAGGTCCGATTTATCGAAGCCAAAAAACACGTCATTGCTCAACGTGATGACTTCAGGCGCAACCGGTTCGGCAGGTTTCACGCTGGCCGGGTATTGCGGCAGCGGGCAACCGTGATGTTCCACAGGCGTATTGGCCGGAGTGTCGGGGCAGCGATCACGGCGGTCGAAAACGCCATCGCCATCTTCATCGCCATCCTGGGCGTAACAGATCAAACCACCGGTCAAGATACCGAGCGCCGCTCCACCGGCCGCCCAACCGGCACTTTCGATAGCGCCCAGACCTCCACCGACCAGTCCGCCAATGAGGCTGCAAATCGGCCAGGTACGTTGATTGAGGGGGGCAGTGCCATCACTGTGAGTAGCGCAACCGGTCAACAGGCTGCCAAGCAGCAGAACCGGCAAGACGGTCCGTGTGAGATTGGTCATGTTGAAAGCTCCTGTGTCACCGGCCAATGCCGGTTACACAGGAGTAAAGACCCGCATCCGCGACTGCACAAGCCGCGGATGCGAGGGACCTAGCGGTTGATTTTGATTTCGGTGCGACGGTTCATCGCGCGGCCGTCAGCGGTTTTGTTGTCGGCAACCGGCTGGCTTTCACCGGCACCGGTAACAGACACGAAGCTGCTGCGTGGCACGCCTTCCTGGATCAGGTATTCAACCACCGAGTGGGCGCGTTTATCCGACAGTTTCTGGTTGTAAGCATCACTGCCCACGCTGTCGGTGTGACCGGTTACCGTCAGTTGGGCGTTAGGTGCTTCCCCTTTCAGGCGAGTGGCGATCTTGTCGAGCACGCCTTTGTCTGCCTGGGTCAATGTAGCTTTATCGAACTGGAAGTGGACATCACGAATGACGATGGTTTCTTCCTTGACTACCACAACTTCTTCAACCACTGGAGCAGGTGCTGGTGGTGGGCAACCATCGGCATCGACCTGTACGCCTCTAGGCGTGCCCGGGCACTTGTCGCGGCTATCCGGCACACCATCGCCGTCTTCGTCGCCATCGCCGTGAACCCAGCAATAGGCGGCAGCAGTACCACCGACAACCAGTGCGCCCCAACCTGCCCACGACGAACTCTCGGTCGCGCCGAGACCCGCACCTACAACACCACCGACCGCCGCACAGGTCGGCCAGTCGGTTTTCTGCAAACCTGCGCAACCAGTCAACACACTGGTTAGCAGAACCAGGGGTAATGCTGTCCGAACTATGCTCATCTAGTTTTCTCCTGAAGGATCGGCTTAGAACCGATTCAGGGAGTAAAGACCGGAGTTTAGTTCTCCGCCAGCAATAGGCCATTGCAGATTTATCCCGTATTCACGGGAGATCGTCACTTTTACGGCAAACCCGCTCTAGGCTCGAACTGGCGGGCAGGCTAGTCTTGGCAGATCTGAGTGAGGATCTTCAATGATTGCAGGTATTTCTTCGCGTACGCCGCAACAGGCGCTGGCCGCTTTGCTGGACCGTTACGCCCCTTCGCGCCTGTTGCTGATCGGCGCCAGCGAGTTCCCCGCGCTCGAAGCTTTCAAGCTCGCGCACCCGGACAGCTGTATCGCGCACGCGGCGCCCGGGCCGTTGCCCGCCGAATTGGCGGCCCGCCGGTTTGACCTGGCGCTGGTGGTCGATTGCCTCGAACACTTGCCCAAACGCGACGGTCTGAATTTGCTGGGCGGCATCCGCAACCTCAACGCCAGCCGAATAGCGGTGTTGGCGGACTTGCCCGCCAGCGGCTGGCTGGAAACGGATTTTTTCTCCCTGGCCCTGCAAGCCAGTGAGCGCTTCCAGCGTGATGATCAAGTGCTGACCCTGTTCACCTATGATCTGCTTGACTACAAACAAGTACCCGACTGGCTCAATTCACGGTTCTGGGCCAATCCGGAAAACTTCGGGAAATATTGGTGGTAACGCAATGAGTACATCCATTTGCCCTTGCGGCAGCGGCACCCTGCTCGACGCCTGCTGCGGTCATTACCATGCCGGTCACCCGGCCCCTTGCGCGCAAGCCCTGATGCGTTCGCGTTACAGCGCTTATGTGCTGGGCCTGATTGATTACCTGGTGGCGACCACCCTGCCCGCTCAGCAGGCCGGGCTCGATCGGCAATCGATCAGCGACTGGAGCGCGCAAAGCACCTGGCTCGGCCTTGAGGTGGAAAACTCGGAAGTGCTCGGCGGCCAGCCGGAACACGCTTTCGTGACATTCACCGCGCGCTGGCACGACGGCAGCGGGGAACACAGTCATCGCGAACGTTCATCGTTCGTGCAGAACGCCGGGCGCTGGTACTTCATCGACCCCACCGTAGCACTCGACATCGGACGCAACGACGCCTGCCCATGTGCTAGCGGGCAGAAGTTCAAGAAGTGCTGTTCGGGGTATTTCGGCGGTTGAGGTGACCCCCTGTAGCAGCTGCCGAAGGCTGCGTTCGAATGCGAAGCACCCGCCAACAGGACAGTGTGGAGTTTCAGGAGAATCGTGTATGCAGGTTTCGCGACTGCTTCGCAGCCGGACGCAGCCTTCGGCAGCTGCTACAGGTTCAAGGGAGAGGAACGACCATGATCACCCGGCGACTCGCACAATGTCTGCTCACGCTTGCCTTTTGTCTGGCGCTCGGCGGCTGCGCGTCCTGGTTCAGCAATGACGAGCCAGACCCCGAGGTGCATCTGGCCAGGGTTGAGGTGGTGCGGGCCAAGCTGCTGGAGCAGCGTTTCATCCTGCACTTTCGCATCGACAACCGCAGCGAAAACGAGCTGACCGTACGCGGCCTGGAATATCGCATTCACTTGGGCGGCATCCTGCTGGCCGATGGCGCGCACGAACACTGGATTACCATCGGCCCCAAGGCCAGCCGTTCTTACCGGGTGCCGATCCGCACTAATCTGTGGCCCAAGGTCAAGGATCTGGTCAAACAGCTGAAAAACCCCGAGCAGGCCATTCCCTATCGTCTGGAAGGTGAGATGGAAACCGGTTTATTCATCGCTCACTACGTGCACCTGGCGCGTAATGGCGTGATAATCCCCGCCGATCTAATTCCGGAGTAACCCCGATGACCCAGCAACCCCATGTCCATGGCCCTGACTGCAACCACGATCATGACCACCATGATCACGACCATGGCCATGTCCACGGCCCGAACTGCGGCCACGCCCACCAGGAACCGGTGCGCAACGCCCTGAAAGACGTCGGCCGCAACGACCCTTGCCCATGCGGCAACGGCAAGAAATTCAAGAAGTGCCACGGCGCTTGATGCTTCGGGCGAAGAGGTTCTTCGCCGGTTGAATCGCCATCGCGAGCAGGCTCGCTCCCACAGGTTTCTCAGCCTGCCTGCAAAATCGTCGCACTACTGACCACCGTCGCATACTCCCCATGCAAATTCCCCAGCGACATCCCGTGCACCTCTTCAGCTGAGCGGGCATGCCCGAAAAAGTCGGCCTTGTCGAAGGTAAAGCACGCATCCTCGACTACCCAGGCATCGAACCCCAGATTGCCCGCCGTACGCGCCGTGGATTCCACCGAGTTGTGGGTCGCCACGCCAACGATGATCAATTGCCCGATCCCCGTCTCGCGCAACAGAGCCTCCAGCCCCGTCGAACAAAACGCATCCGGCACCTGTTTTTGAATCAGATGTTCACCCGACAATGGCAGAAATCGTTCCTGAAACTCCACGCCCGACTGCTGCGGCCAGAACACTGAATCTTCCGATCGCGACAGATGTTGCACATGAACGATTGGCCGCCCGTTGCGCCGCCAATGGCCCAGCAGTTCCAGCATGCGTTCCTCGGCCTCGGGGTTGTTCCGGCGGCCGAGCCTGGGGTGAAGGATGCCTTTCTGTTGATCGATGATGATCAGCGTTGCGTTTGCCGTTAACTGCATATCGACGAATCTCCCTGACCATTGGTCGCTGAACTTATCAGACAAATCCTGAAATAACCTTGTACCCCGCTTGCGCGCCCACCTCCCGCTCACTAACGTAGCGCCTTTACTGACGCTATCCCCGCAGGAGCTTTGCCATGGCCTCGCCAGCCCTTACACATTTTCTACCCCGGTTCGGCGTTGCCGCAGCAGTGGCGGGGGTTTTGAGCCTGACCGGTTGTCAGAGCTTCAACGCCCAGGACACCCTTGCACCGACCTCCGGTGTACAGCCGCTGAAGGGTCTGGCGCAGAATGTTTCGGTGCGCCGCAATGCCATGGGCATGCCGTTGATCGAAAGCAGCACGTTCCACGACGCGCTGTTCAGCCTCGGTTATGTGCACGCCAGCGACCGCATCACGCAAATGGTCACCCTGCGCTTGCTCGCCCAAGGTCGTCTGGCCGAAATGCACGGTGCGGACCTGCTGGACGCCGACCGCTACATGCGCGCCGTCAACCTGAAGAAAAGCGCCGGTGAGCTGTACAAGGCGTCTTCGCCGCGTCTCAAGCGCTTCTTTGAAGTTTATGCTCGCGGGGTCAACGCTTACCTGTTCCGCTACCGCGACAAGTTGCCGGCGGACCTCGCCGCCAGCGGCTATAAGCCTGAATACTGGCAGCCGGAAGATTCGGCGCTGATTTTCTGCCTGCTGAACTTCAGCCAGTCCGCCAACCTGCCGGAAGAGATTTCCGCGCTGGTGCTCGCGCAAACGCTCACCACCGACAAGCTGCCGTGGCTGACGCCGTCCGCTCCCGACGAAAAATTGCCATTGGCCGAAAGCGAAAAGCTGCAAGGCATCAAGCTCAATGGACAAATTCCGGGACTGGTTGACATCAGCAAAGCCACAGGCCAGCTCTCTGACCTGAATCTGCTCGGCGCCACTTCGTCGAACAACTGGGCGATCGCCCCGCAACGCAGCCGCAGCGGTAAAAGTCTGCTGGCCAGCGACAGCCATGGCCCGCTGGGCGTGCCGTCGTTGTTCACCTATGTGCAGATTCGCGCGCCGAAGTATCAAGCTTCCGGCGTGACCATCGCCGGGTTGCCAATGGTGCTGGGCGGATTCAACGGCAAAGTGGCGTGGAGCACGACCAGCGTCATGGGCGACAACCAGGATTTGTTCCTGGAAAAAATCCGCCGCCAGGGCAACGGTCTCGCCTACGAAACCAACGGCAAATGGCAGCCGGCGATCGTGCGCAACGAAACCTATTTCGTCAAAGGCCAGCGGCCGATTCGCGAAGCCGTGTACGAAACACGCCATGGCCCATTGCTCAACAGCGCCCAAGGCCTGGCACAGGGCAGCGGTTTCGGTTTGGCGTTGCAGACACCGAACTTCACTGACGACAAATCTCTTGATGCGTTTTTCGACCTGTCCCGTGCGCAGAGCGTCGAGAAGGCCTCGGACGCCAGCCGCGAGATCCGCGCCATCGCCTTGAACCTGGTGTTTGCCGATGCCAGCAACATCGGCTGGCAAGTCACCGGCCGCTACCCGAATCGCCGCGAAGGCGAAGGCCTGCTGCCCTCGCCGGGCTGGGAAGATCGCTACGATTGGGACGGTTACGCCGACCCGATGCTGCACCCTTACGATCAGGACCCGGCGCAAGGCTGGCTCGGCACCGCCAACCAGCGGGTCATTCCCCATGGCTACGGCATGCAGCTGTCCAACTCCTGGTCCGCCCCGGAGCGCGGCGAGCGCTTGGCCGAACTGGCCGGTGTGGGCAAACACGACACCCGCAGCCTGATCGCCATGCAATACGATCAGACCACGACCTTCGCCGCCAAGCTGAAGAAAATGTTCGAAGCTCCGGGCATGGCCCAGCCGCTCAAACAGGCGATCGAAGCCCTGCCGGTGGCGGATCGTGGCAAGGCGCGCGAGGCGTTGACTCGCTTGATGGCGTTCGACGGCAAACTGGCCCCGACCTCCACCGACGCGGCGATCTACGAGCTGTTCCTGCAAGAAAGCATGAAGCAGATTTTCCTCGATGAACTGGGTCCGGAAAGCAGCCCGGCCTGGAAAGCCTTCGTCGCCAACGGCAAGTTGTCCTATGCCGCCCAGGCCGATCACTTACTAGGCCGCGAAGACAGTCCGTTCTGGGACGATGCACGCACCGCGCAGAAAGAAGACAAACCGGCGATCCTCGCTCGCAGCCTCGCAGCGGCAATTACCGCCGGCGACAGCCAGTTGGGTGGCGATCACAAAGCCTGGCAGTGGGGCAAATTGCATCGCTATGAATGGAAGAACGCCAATGGCCAGACCGTACGCGGCCCGCTGCCGGCCGGCGGCGATCACACCACGCTCAATACCGCCGCGTTCGCTTGGGGTCAGGACTTCAATACGACGCTGGCACCGGCCATGCGCTTTATCGTCGACTTCGGCCAGCCCGAACCGCTGATGGGCCAGAACGCCACCGGCCAGTCCGGCAACCCGGCCAGCCCGAACTACCTGAACAGCATCGATCCGTGGCTTAAAGGTCAGTACCAGAGCTTGCCGATGCAGCCACAGAACTTTGACAAGGTGTACGGAACCAAACGATTGACCCTGACACCGGGCAAATAAGATCAAGAGATCGCAGCCTGCGGCAGCTCCTGCAGAGATCGGTGTAGGAGCTGCCGCAGGCTGCGATCTTTTGCTTTTTGATCTCGGAAAATCGATAGAACTTCTCTCCCCGCGCCAACCTCATAGCTAACAAGTCCCTCCACTGGGCAATGCCATGGATCTTGTCATCGCGCGTCCCGAAGGCTTGTACTGTCCCGCTGGCGATTTCTACATCGATCCGTGGCGACCGGTCGAACGGGCGGTCATTACCCACGCCCATGGCGACCATGCGCGCACCGGCAACCGCCACTATCTGGCGGCGGCCCCAGGTGAAGGGGTGCTGCGCGCGCGATTGGGCCAAGACATCAACCTGCAAACGCTGCCCTATGGCGAGCGGTTGATGCACAACGGCGTCACCCTGAGCTTTCATCCCGCCGGACACGTCCTCGGTTCGGCCCAGGTGCGACTGGAACATGGCGGCGAAGTCTGGGTCGCTTCCGGCGATTACAAAATCGAAGCTGACGGCACCTGCGCCCCGTTTGAACCGGTGCGTTGCGATACCTTCATCACCGAGTCGACCTTCGGCCTGCCGATTTATCGCTGGCCGCCCCAGGCGCAGGTCTTCGCCGAGATCAATCAGTGGTGGCAAGCCAATGCGGCCGAAGATAAGACCAGCGTTCTGTTGTGTTACGCCTTCGGCAAAGCCCAGCGCATTCTCCACGGTATCGACGCCAGCCTCGGCCCGATCCTCACCCATGGCGCGATTGAGCCGTTGAACCGGGTTTACCGCGAAGCGGGCATTTACCTGCCACCCACGATCTACGCCGGCGAAGTCAAAAAGAGCGACCCGATAATGCGCAAAGCGCTGGTCATCGCCCCGCCGTCCGCCGGCGGCAGCACCTGGATGCGTCGCTTCGGCGATTTTAGTGACGGCTTCGCCAGCGGCTGGATGCGCCTGCGCGGCACGCGTCGGCGACGCGGTGTGGATCGCGGCTTCGTACTCTCCGATCACGCCGACTGGCCTGGATTGCTGTGGGCCATCGAACAGAGTGGAGCCGAACGCGTGATGGTCACCCACGGTTCTGTCGCCGTGCTGGTACGCCACCTGCGCGAGCAAGGTCTCGACGCCCAGGCCTTCGATACCGAATACGGCGATGACGAAGAAGAACCGGCGACCACCGAACCCGCGCCGGCCGAGACGCTGCCATGAAGGCATTTGCCGAGTTGTACGCCGAGCTCGATGCCACGACCTCAAGCAACGCCAAACTGGCGGCGATGCAACGCTACTTCGCGCAAGCCGCACCGCAAGATGCCGCGTGGGCGGTGTATTTCCTGTCCGGGGGGCGACCGCGGCAATTGGTGCCGGTGCGCGTTTTGCAAGATTTGGCGGTGGCCTATTCAGGGCTATCGCCTTGGTTGTTCGAAGAGAGTTATCAAGCCGTCGGCGATCTGGCGGAAACCATTTCGCTGATACTGCCCGATGCTCCCCACGCGTCCACTGACGGTCTGGCGACGTGGATCGAAGACAAGTTGCTGCCGTTGCGCGGTGAATCCCCTGAGGTACTCGCCGAACAACTGCCCCGGCTCTGGTCGCAACTGGACCGCACCAGCCTGATGCTCTGCATCAAATTGATCACCGGCAGTTTTCGCGTCGGTGTCTCCAAACTGCTGGTGACCCGCGCGCTCGCATCCATGGCTCATCTGGACAGCAAACGCGTGGCGCAGCGCCTGGTGGGCTACACCGACCTGTCCAACCGCCCGAGCGCCGCCAGCTACTTGAAGTTGATCGCCGCTGAATCGGACGACGAACATGCCCAGCGTGGCGGACAGCCGTATCCGTTTTTTCTCGCCCATGCCCTGTCGCAACCGGTCGAACAATTCGAGGCGGTGCTCGGCCCCGCCAGCCATTGGCAGGTTGAATGGAAGTGGGATGGCATCCGCGCCCAAGTGGTCAAGCGCGCCGGACAACTATGGGTCTGGTCACGGGGTGAAGAATTGGTGACCGAGCGGTTTCCCGAACTGCAGAACCTGGTCAGTTGCCTGCCCGATGGCACGGTGATCGATGGCGAAATCGTTGCCTGGAAAAGCGCTTCACCGGAAACCGAAGACGCCTTCGATCCACAAATGCCGACCTCGCCCGCCGTGCAGCCCTTCGCCCTCTTGCAGCAGCGGATCGGCCGTAAAACCCTCAGCAAGAAAATTCTCAGCGACGTTCCCGTTGTCATCCTCGCTTACGACTTGCTGGAGTGGGCAGGTGAGGACTGGCGCAATCAGCCGCAAGTGCAGCGGCGGGCGCAACTGGAGCAGCTCATTGCCCACTGCAATCACCCGGCGTTGCTGGTTTCGCCACTGTTGACCGGCGAGGACTGGTTCGATCTCGCCCGGCAGCGCGAAGCGTCTCGTCGGCTCGGCGTCGAAGGCATGATGCTCAAGGCTCGCAACGCACTCTACGGCGTGGGTCGAACCAAGGATGTGGGCGTCTGGTGGAAATGGAAAGTCGACCCGTTCAGCGTCGACGCCGTGCTGATCTATGCGCAGCGCGGTCATGGGCGCAGGGCCAGTCTTTTCAGCGATTACACCTTCGCGGTCTGGGATGGCCCGCCCGACGCCAGCGAGCGCACACTGGTGCCCTTTGCCAAAGCCTATTCCGGACTGACCGATGAAGAAATGCGTCAGGTCGACAGCATCGTGCGTAAAACCACCGTCGAAAAATTCGGCCCGGTGATCAGCGTCAAACCGAGCCTGGTGTTTGAACTGGGTTTCGAGGGCATTGCCCTGTCCAAGCGGCATAAAAGCGGGATTGCGGTGCGGTTTCCGCGAATGCTGCGTTGGCGCCAGGACAAGGCGGTCGAAGAGGCTGACCATCTGGGAACACTGCAGGATCTGCTCGGGTAATCGGCTTCCCGAAGAACCAAAAGAGTGCGGGTCTTCCACGGCGCCCGTTTTCGTGCACTAATCCCATCCCGGCGATTTCCTGAATGCCTGTTAAACGCTTGTTCGGCACTCTGGTTCGGAAATTGCTACTTTCATTAGGTCTTACGCTTACCAGTAACAATAATTCTGCGCCACAAGCGCTCATATTGGTTTTAGGGAATAAATAATGAAAAAAGCATTGCTGACCCTTTCTGCACTGGCGTTGTGCATGGCCGCTGGCTCCGCCATGGCAAAGGAATACAAAGAATTGCGTTTTGGCGTTGACCCTTCCTACGCACCGTTCGAGTCGAAAGCGGCCGACGGCAGCCTGGTGGGCTTCGACATCGATCTGGGTAACGCAATCTGTGCCGAGCTGAAGGTCAAGTGCAAATGGGTCGAAAGCGATTTCGACGGGATGATTCCTGGCCTCAAGGCCAATAAATTCGACGGCGTGATCTCCTCGATGACCGTCACCCCGGCCCGCGAAAAAGTCATCGACTTCTCCGGCGAACTGTTCTCCGGCCCAACCGCTTACGTGTCCAAGAAAGGCTCCGGCATCACCGCCGACGTCGCTTCGCTGAAAGGCAAAACTGTTGGCTACGAGCAAGGCACCATCCAGGAAGCCTATGCCAAAGCCGTTCTGGACAAGGCTGGCGTGAAAACCCAGGCCTATCAGAACCAGGACCAGGTGTATTCCGACCTGACTTCCGGCCGTCTCGACGCTGGCATCCAGGACATGCTGCAAGCTGAACTGGGCTTCCTGAAGTCGCCAAACGGCGCCGATTACGAAATCAGCAAGCCGGTCGACAGCGAACTGCTGCCAGCCAAAACAGCGGTCGGTATTAAGAAAGGTAACACCGAGCTGAAAGCACTTTTGGATAAAGGTATCAAAGCGTTACACGATGATGGCACCTACGCCACCATTCAGAAGAAACACTTTGGCGATCTGAATCTGTACAGCGGCAAATAATGCCCGGCGCCCATCGCGAGATGGGCGCTTTTTTCATCCGATCAGGTTGCTGATTTATGTTCGAAAACCTCCTACAAAATCTGGGGCTCTCAGCCTTCAGCCTCAAGGGCTTCGGTCCTTTGCTGATGGAAGGCACCTGGATGACCATCAAATTATCGGCGATGTCGCTGCTGGTGGCCGTGTTGCTCGGCCTGCTCGGCGCCAGTGCCAAACTGTCAAAAGTCAAACTGCTGCGCCTGGTTGCCCAGTGCTACACCACGCTGATTCGCGGGGTGCCGGACCTGGTGCTGATGCTGCTGATCTTCTACAGCCTGCAAACCTGGCTGACGTCGCTCACCGACTACATGGAATGGGAATACATCGAGATCAACCCGTTCAGCGCCGGGGTCCTGACCCTGGGCTTCATTTACGGCGCGTATTTCACTGAAACCTTCCGCGGCGCGATCCTCGCCGTGCCTCGCGGCCAGGTCGAAGCGGCCACCGCTTACGGTCTCAAGCGCGGTCAGCGGTTCCGCATCGTGGTGTTCCCGCAGATGATGCGCTTTGCCCTGCCAGGTATCGGCAACAACTGGATGGTCATGCTCAAGGCCACTGCGCTGGTGTCGATCATCGGCCTCGCCGATCTGGTCAAGGCTGCCCAGGACGCCGGTAAAAGCAGCTATCAGCTGTTCTACTTCCTGGTGCTCGCTGCGCTGATCTACCTGCTGATCACCAGTGCCTCCAACTTCATTCTGCGCTGGCTCGAACGCCGCTACGCCGCCGGGACCCGGGAGGCCGTACGATGATCGAACTTCTGCAGGAATACTGGAAAGCCTTCCTTTACACCGACGGCCAGAACATCACCGGTCTGGCCATGACCATGTGGTTGCTCAGCGCGTCGATCTTCATCGGTTTCATCGTCTCGATTCCGCTGTCGATCGCCCGTGTTTCGCCGCACTTCTACATTCGCTGGCCGGTGCAGTTCTACACCTACCTGTTCCGTGGTACGCCGCTCTACATCCAGTTGCTGATTTGCTACACCGGGATCTACAGCCTGGCCGCCGTGCGCGCGCAACCGGTGCTCGACAGTTTCTTCCGCGATGCGATGAACTGCACCATCCTCGCATTCGCCCTGAACACCTGCGCCTACACCACGGAGATTTTCGCCGGGGCGATTCGCAGCATGGCCCATGGTGAAGTCGAAGCGGCCAAGGCCTACGGTCTGACAGGCTGGAAGCTGTATGCCTACGTGATCATGCCTTCGGCACTGCGTCGCTCGTTGCCGTACTACAGCAACGAAGTGATCCTGATGCTGCACTCGACCACCGTGGCGTTCACCGCGACCATCCCGGACATCCTGAAAGTCGCTCGGGACGCCAACTCGGCGACCTTCCTGACCTTTCAGTCGTTCGGCATCGCCGCGCTGATCTACCTGACCGTCACCTTTGCGTTGGTCGGCCTGTTCCGTCTCGCCGAACGTCGCTGGCTAGCCTTCCTTGGGCCGACCCACTAGGATTTTTCGCAATGCGCCACCAGATTCATGACCTGCTGGCCCCGCTGCCGGGGACAGCACGACAGATCCACAGCTTCCACTTCGGGCCTGCATCGGCCCAAGGCAAAATCTACATCCAGGCTTCCCTGCACGCCGATGAAATGCCCGGCATGCTGGTGGCCTGGCACCTCAAGCAGCGCCTGGCGGAGCTGGAAGCCGCCGGCCGCCTGCGCAGCGAAATCGTCCTGGTGCCGGTGGCCAATCCCGTGGGCCTCGAACAAGTGCTGATGGACGTGCCGCTGGGCCGCTATGAGCTGGAAAGCGGACAGAACTTCAACCGCTGGTTCGTGGACCTGAGCGAAGAGGTCGGCAACGAGATCGAAGGCCAACTCGGTGACGACTCGCAGCGCAACCTCGAACTCATCCGCAGCAGCCTGCGCAATGCACTGGCCCGCCAGACTGCCAGCACCCAGTTGCAATCCCAACGCCTGACCCTGCAACGGCTGGCCTGCGATGCCGACATGGTGCTGGACCTGCATTGTGATTTCGAAGCCGTCGCGCACCTGTACACCACGCCCGAGGCCTGGCCACAGGTCGAGCCGCTGGCGCGCTACATCGGCGCAGAGGCCAGCCTGCTGGCCACTGATTCCGGCGGTCAGTCGTTCGATGAATGCTTCACCTTGCTCTGGTGGCAGCTCAAAGAGCGCTTCGGTGAACACTTCGACATTCCACCGGGGAGTTTTTCGGTGACGGTCGAACTGCGCGGCCAAGGCGACGTCAATCACCCGCTGGCCAGTCTCGATAGCCAGGCGCTGATCGACTACCTGATTCACTTCGGCGCGATTGCCGGCGAACCGGCGCCACTGCCCGACCTGCCCTACCCAGCTACACCGCTGGCCGGTGTTGAACCCGTAGCAACGCCGGTCGGCGGACTGTTGGTGTTCACCGCACTGCCAGGGGAATACCTGGAAGCCGGGCAACTGATCGCCGAAATCATCGACCCGATCCTTGACCGTGTCACGCCTGTCCATTGCACCGCCGCCGGGTTGATGTACGCCCGCTCGCTGCGCCGCATGGCCACCGCTGGCATGGTGATCGCCCACGTCGCGGGCGCCGAAGCCTATCGCAGCGGCTACCTACTTTCGCCTTGAGGATGCTTGTTCCATGTACAAACTGACCATTGAAGGCCTGCATAAAAGCTATGGCGATCATGAGGTGCTCAAAGGCGTTTCGCTCAAGGCCAACACCGGCGACGTCATCAGCCTGATCGGCGCCAGCGGCTCGGGTAAAAGTACCTTTCTGCGCTGCATCAACTTTCTCGAACAGCCCAACGACGGCGCCATGAGCCTCGACGGCCAGGCGATCCGCATGGTCAAGGATCGCCACGGCATGCACGTCGCCGATCCCGACGAATTGCAACGAATCCGCACCCGCCTGGCCATGGTGTTCCAGCACTTCAACCTGTGGAGCCACATGACCGTGCTGGAAAACATCACCATGGCCCCGCGCCGGGTGCTGGGTTGCAGCAAGCAGGAAGCCGAAGACCGTGCACGCCGCTACCTCGACAAGGTCGGCCTGCCGGCGCGAGTGGCAGATCAGTACCCGGCGTTCCTCTCCGGCGGTCAGCAACAGCGTGTGGCGATTGCCAGGGCCTTGGCCATGGAACCGGAAGTCATGCTGTTCGACGAACCGACGTCGGCCCTCGACCCGGAACTGGTGGGTGAAGTACTCAAGGTGATCCAGGGACTGGCCGAAGAAGGCCGGACCATGATCATGGTTACCCACGAAATGAGCTTCGCACGCAAAGTGTCGAGCCAGGTGCTGTTCCTGCATCAGGGCCTGGTCGAGGAAGAGGGTGCGCCAGAGGACGTGTTGGGTAATCCGAAGAGTGAGCGGTTGAAGCAATTCCTGAGCGGCAATCTGAAGTAATAAGCCTTGGTAGGAGCTGCCGCAGGCTGCGATCTTTTGATCTTGAAAAAATCAAAAGATCGCAGCCTGCGGCAGCTCAGGATCAGATACTTACTTAGTTCTCCAGCCTGAAGCTGCCGTTTTCCACCTCCACGCCATCGGCATCCAGCCCACTGAAGCTGCCGGCAAATTGCGCATCCCCGCCCACTGTCAGCTCAAGCGTGCCTCGATACAGCTCCGCTTCAGAACTATCTGTCACATGAATAATCATGGGTGACCGTTCACTCAGCCCCAAACCGAAGATTCCAGTTTGGATTTCGACCGGCAGATACACGTAAAACTCTTTCCCTTCGCCGTTACTGGCCTCGATACAGTGCAGACCATTGCGTTCGTAGTAATACAGCCCTTGCGTCACCTGAAACTTTACAGCCCCGTTAGCAGCGATCACATCGGCACTCAAACGTCCTGTTCGATTCGTACTCATCCTGAAATTCCTTTTTCATATTGTTGTGCGCAGGCCTTCACAAGGCCTTGGGCGTGTGGAAGGCCGAAATGAAAACACGGCTATTCCGCCGATTGGTTTCAGCGGCGAACACACTTATTTCCGAATATGAGAAGTCAGGATCAGAGCTGAAAACGGCGACCGTTTGATAAACGGAAAACGCAAACAAGGCCAACGCCCCGAGATCGACGACGACCTCGGGGCACTGGCCTTGTTACGAGCAGGATTCAGGCGACAGGGGCAGGAGGCGGCTCATCCGGCAACGTTGGCTCGCCAGGCTCGGTAGGTTGCTCGTTCGGGGTATCGGGGTCGGGTTGACCGGGAATCCCGCCAGCCTGGACGACCGAGGGCTGCGCCAACAAGGACCAGGCCAGCACGCCCACTTGATTGGGTTCAAGCCTTGCCAGTTCGGCACTTATTCGCGGATCGATCTTCATAACGCACTCCTGAGCGATGGCCCGATCCGCCTTGCGCGAATCGGAGCAGTACACTCCATAGAGTGTACGCTCGCTCAGGAATTCCCACGGTTTGTCAGACGGCTGACTCAGGTCCGCGGCAGAGTCACGCCACGCTGGCCCTGATACTTGCCGCCACGGTCCTTGTAGGACACTTCACATTCTTCGTCAGACTCAAGGAACAGCATCTGCGCCACGCCTTCGTTGGCGTAGATTTTCGCCGGCAGGTTGGTGGTGTTCGAAAACTCCAGGGTCACGTGGCCTTCCCACTCAGGCTCAAGCGGGGTGACATTGACGATGATGCCGCAACGCGCGTAGGTGCTTTTACCCAGGCAGATGGTCAATACATTGCGCGGAATACGGAAGTATTCAACGGTGCTGGCCAGGGCGAAGGAGTTCGGCGGAATGATGCACACGTCGCTGTGGATATCGACGAAGCTGCCGGCGTCGAAGTTTTTCGGGTCGACGATGGCCGAATTGATGTTGGTGAACACCTTGAAATGATTCGTGCAACGTACATCGTAGCCGTAGCTCGACACGCCGTAGGAGATCACACGGCTATCGTCGCTGCCACGCACCTGGCGCTCGACGAAGGGGTCGATCATGCCGTGCTCTTGCGCCATGCGGCGAATCCACTTGTCCGATTTGATGCTCATGGCGGGTGTCCTGAATAGCGAGGTGGAAAAATCTGTCCGGCATCTTACCGGGGCGCGCCGCCGGGTTCAAAGTGCCGGACACAATTCTCGACGATACTGCCGGATTTGCGCAGCTTTGAAGCAATACGGTGCACCGTCGATCATGAAAACCGAGAAACCTTCGCAAGAAGCATTGGCACGTCCCGGAAAAAGGGTTAAGGTGGCGCCACTGTGCTGCTTGTGTCACTGAGAATCTCTACACGATATGTTGAATTTCGATCCAACCATCTACAAGAATTTTTCCTGCTCTTTGCACTCAGTCTCGGCCAGGGTTCTTCCTGAGTCGCAGTTATCTTTGTTCAAGGAGTTACACCATGTCTAATCGCCAAACCGGTACCGTTAAGTGGTTCAACGATGAAAAAGGCTTCGGCTTCATCACTCCACAATCCGGTGACGACCTGTTCGTTCACTTCAAAGCTATCCAATCCGACGGCTTCAAAAGCCTGAAAGAAGGCCAACAGGTTTCTTTCATCGCTACCCGCGGTCAGAAAGGCATGCAAGCTGAAGAAGTTCAAGTTATCTAACTTGTACTTGCTTTAGTAAAAAGCCCCGCCCTCAAAAGCGGGGCTTTTTTGTGGGCAAGTGTTTTTGCCCGAACAAAAAAGATCGCAGCCTTCGGCAGCTCCTACAAGGTCATGTGTACGCCTGTAGGAGCTGCCGAAGGCTGCGATCTTTTGACGTTTACCAGGTCACGCCAAAGCCAGCGGTGTAGCGAGTCTTGTCCAGATCAGCATCGTCGGTGCCGTCGATGATGTCGCGTTCAGCCTTGAGATTGAGCGAAGCCCAATCCGTCACCTTATAGCGCAGTCCCATCTCGGCATCCAACGCATATTCGGCCACGCCCGACAGCGGCTTGCCCACTTCGCCATTGGTGAAGAACTCGACTTTCTTGCCAATCAGGTAGCGGTTGTAATCCCACTTCATGGCCACGGAATAGAAGTTCTCTTTGCTACCGTCGGCGAATTCATAATCCGTGCGGTTGACCAGCGAGCCGAGGGAGAACGCTCCCAACTCGTCATCCCAGAACTGATAACCCGGACCGGTACCGACCGTGCGCTGACGCGACAGATCTTCGACCTTGTCACGCTTATAGACCAAGCGACCCTGCCAAAACCATTTTTCCGTCAGGAAGCGGTCAAGCGAATACTCGGCTCGCCAGTTGTCCGTGGTGACCACATCATCCTGGAACTCGCGGTTGTACTCGCCTTCCGCCGTGTGCCGCCAACGACCATGGCGAGCAGTGGTCTTGAAGTCGATGTCGTAATCGTCGGTGTCCTTGTCGGCGCGCTGGTAATCCAGTGCTGCGTCGATGTTGCCCTTCCACACTAGATCTTCGACCACCGGCTTGGGCTTGAGCATCTGCTGGATACTCGCCAGCTCCACGGTTTTCGGTGCGTCACCGTTGGCCAGGGTCACCTTGCCATCCTCCGCCGCATGCAGCGACTTGGCCACTTCGCCGGTATAGGCATCCTGTTTGACCAAGAGATGCTGATCGCTCTCCAGGGTTTTCACCTTGCTCCAATCGATCGGCACGGCGCCGGCGTACTCGGTCTGAACCAACAGCTTGCCGCCATCGAACAGAATGATCTTGCCGCTCAACTTGTCACCGTTCTTCAACCAGACGGTATCCGCGAGCAAGGGAGTGGAAGCACTGACGACAGCGAGGCACAGCAGGGTTCTGGACAACATAAGCAAATACAGGCTCAGGTTCGCGAAAAAAAGTCGGCATTATCCGCAGGAATAAGGCCCTAGCAAGGACTGACCCGACTATTTCTATTGAGTTCATTTCTCAACTGGCGATCCAGGATTTACTCTACGGACGGTACTGTGAATTTTTTCAGGCACATTTGTTTTAGGAACGGCACGTGATCGAACCCAACGCTGAACCAGAAAGCCCTGCACAAATCCGACGCACGGCGCTCTACCTGACCCTGGCGCAAGTGCCAGAAGGCAAAGTGGTGAGTTATGGTCAATTGGCAGAGCTGGCCGGTCTGGGGCGTGCCGCCCGTTGGGTAGGTCGGACCTTGAGCCAACTGCCCGGCGACAGCAAATTGCCTTGGCACCGCGTGCTCGGCGCCGGCGGGCGCATCAGCCTGCCAGTTGGCAGCCCATCCGGGGACGAACAACGCGCGCGATTGCGCATGGAGGGCATCAGTATCCTGAATAATCGTGTTGATATTCAGCGCCATGGGTGGCGCCCGGTAGAGCACAGCGGTTAGAGTGCGCGCTTTGTTTCCGTATTTCTTGAGGCAGACTCCAGCCCATGCCCCGTAAAACCTGGCGCGCCGCGCTTGCTGCCTATGCCAGCCCCTCGACGCTTGTACTGCTATTGCTGGGTTTCGCTGCCGGCCTGCCCTACATGCTGGTGTTCTCGACACTGTCGGTCTGGTTGCGTGAAGCCGGTGTGGCGCGCGAAACCATCGGCTATGCGAGCCTGATCGGTCTGGCCTACGCCTTTAAATGGGTCTGGTCACCGTTGCTGGACCAATGGCGCCTGCCGCTGCTCGGCAAGCTCGGTCGACGCCGCTCCTGGCTGGTGCTTTCCCAGGCACTGGTGATCCTCGGCCTGATCGGCATGGGTTTCTGCGACCCGCAAAAGCATTTGTCCTGGCTGATCGCCATCGCTGTGGTCGTCGCTTTTGCCTCCGCGACGCAAGACATCGCCGTAGACGCCTATCGCCTGGAAATCGCCGAAGACAATCGCCAGGCCGCGCTGGCCGCCAGTTACATGTCCGGCTATCGAATCGCAGCGCTGCTGGCCACGGCGGGCGCGCTGTACTTCGCCGAAGGCTTCGGCTCCACCGGTTTCAACTACAAGCATTCCGCCTGGGCCGGCACTTACATCCTGTTCGGGGTGCTGATGGTCCCGGCGCTGCTGACCTCCCTGTTCATGCGCGAACCGCCGGTGCCGCTGCGCACGCAATTGCAGGCCGGGCGCTACAGCTTCGTGCATCAACTGGCCTCGGTATTCGTGCTGATCGTATTGCTGGTGTCCGTGCCGGCCATGTTCACCCAACTCTACAACACCGACTTCGCCAGCGTGCTGTTCGAAGGCGTGAGCCTGCTCGACCTGCTGCTGCAGGACCGAGCCTTCCTGCGAGCGATCCTCTACACCACGCTCACTGCCCTGTGTCTGTCAGCCATGGGCCGTCGCGGACTGGCGCCCGTGCTGACCCCGATCAATGACTTCATTCTGCGTTATCGCTGGCAAGCGCTGCTGCTGCTCGGGCTGATCGCCACCTATCGGATGTCCGATACGGTCATGGGCGTGATGGCCAACGTGTTCTACATCGACCAGGGTTTCACCAAGGACCAGATCGCCAGCGTCAGTAAAATTTTTGGCCTGATCATGACCCTGGTCGGCGCCGGCATGGGCGGCCTGTTGATCGTGCGCTTCGGTATTTTGCCGATCCTGTTCATCGGCGGTGTAGCCTCCGCAGCGACCAATATCCTGTTCCTGATGCTCGCCGACATGGGCGCCAACCTGAACATGCTGATCCTGACCATTTCCCTGGACAACTTCAGTTCCGGTTTGGCGACCTCGGCGTTCGTGGCTTACCTGTCGAGCCTGACCAACCTCAAATTCTCCGCCACCCAATACGCCCTGCTCAGCTCGATCATGCTCTTGCTGCCACGCCTGATCGGCGGTTACTCCGGGGTCATGGTGGAGAAATTCGGTTATCACAATTTCTTCCTGATCACTGCGCTGCTGGGTGTTCCGACACTGGTACTGATCGCCTTGCACTGGTTCCAGGAGAGCCGCCGCGAAGGTCCGACTCCCACGCCGGAACCCGTACCGACCCAGGTCGCAGAAGAATCGTAGGAAGCATCTGTAGGAAACAACGCGGAGGACGGAACGATTCCCGCCCTCCTGCCACACCGCCGACCGCACGCCTGTACGACAGCGGATCTCGCCCGTACAATGCTCCGTCATTTCTCGTCATCAGCAATCGATAACGGCCAACCATGCGCACCAGTCAATTTTTGCTCGCCACACAGAAAGAAACGCCTTCCGACGCGGTCGTGATCAGCCATCAGCTGATGCTGCGCGCCGGCATGATCCGCAAACTCGCCTCGGGCCTGTACACCTGGCTACCGATGGGCTTGCGAGTCATGCGCAAGGTCGAAGCCGTCGTTCGCGAAGAAATGAACGCCGCCGGCTCGCTCGAAGTGTTGATGCCGAGCACTCAACCGGCTGAACTGTGGCAGGAATCCGGTCGCTGGGAAGAGTACGGTCCTGAACTGCTGCGTTTCAAGGATCGCCACGGTCGCGATTTCTGCGCCGGTCCGACCCACGAAGAAGTCATCACTGATCTGATGCGTAACGAGCTGAGCAGCTACAAACAGCTGCCGATCAACCTATACCAGATCCAGACCAAATTCCGTGATGAAATCCGTCCACGCTTCGGCTTGATGCGCGGCCGTGAATTCATCATGAAGGACGCCTACTCGTTCCACGCTGACCAGCCTTCGCTGCAGGTCACCTACGACCGCATGCACCAGGCGTACTGCAACGTGTTCACCCGTCTGGGCCTGAAGTTCCGCCCAGTGGAAGCTGACAACGGCTCCATCGGTGGCGCCGGTTCCCACGAATTCCACGTGCTGGCCGAATCCGGTGAAGACGATATCGTTTTCAGCAACGGTTCCGACTACGCGGCGAACATCGAGAAAGCCGAAGCCGTGCCACGCGAGACTTCGCGTCCTGCACCGAGCGAAGAGCTGCGTCTGGTCGACACTCCGGACACCAAAACCATTGCCGCACTGGTGGAAAAATTCAATCTGCCGATTGAAAAGACCATCAAGACCCTGATCGTGCATGCCGAGGAAGAAGGCAAGTTGATTGCCCTGATCATCCGTGGCGACCACGAGCTCAACGAGATCAAGGCTGCGAACCAGCCAGGCGTGGCCAGTCCGCTGGTCATGGCCAGCGATGCCGAACTGCGTGACGCCATTGGCGCGGGCGCCGGTTCCCTCGGCCCGTTGAACCTGCCACTGCCGATCATCATCGACCGCTCCGTCGAGCTGATGAGCGACTTCGGCATCGGCGCCAACATCGACGACAAGCACTACTTCGGCGTGAACTGGGAGCGCGACTTGCCGGTTCCGACCGTTGCCGACCTGCGTAACGTGGTCAGCGGCGACCCAAGCCCGGACGGCAAGGGCACCCTGGAAATCAAGCGCGGCATCGAAGTCGGGCACATCTTCCAGCTGGGCAACAAGTACAGCAAGGCGATGAAGTGCGAAGTGCTGGGCGAGAACGGCAAGCCGGTCACTCTGGAAATGGGCTGCTACGGCATCGGCGTTTCCCGCGTGGTTGCAGCTGCAATCGAACAGAACAACGACGACAAAGGCATCATCTGGAGCGACACCCTGGCGCCGTTCCAGATCGCCCTCGTGCCGCTGCGCTACGAAACCGACCTGGTTCGCGAAGCCACCGACAAGCTGTATGCCGAACTGACGGCAGCAGGCTTCGAAGTGCTGCTGGACGACCGCGACAAGAAAACCAGCCCGGGCATCAAGTTCGCGGACATGGAGCTGATCGGCATTCCACACCGGATCGTGGTCAGCGACCGCGGCCTCGCCGATGGCAACCTGGAATACAAGAGCCGTACCGAGGCCGAGCCGCAAGCGCTGCCGGTCGCTGACGTACTGTCCTTCCTTCAGGCCCGTATCCGCCGCTGAAACCAGATAGAGACGTCATGTTCAAGCGAAACACCTTAGGCCTCGGTGGTGCCGCCCTGTGCGGCACCCTGCTGGTCAGCGGCTGTGCCAATCACATGTCGCAACGCAGCGAGCACGAGGAACGTGTCGAGCGCAAACTGCTCGATCACAGCCTGCAGATCGATGTTGGTGAGCCCAAGGTGCTTGAGCTGCCGCAACGCCGGGTGAAAATCCACGAGCAAAAGACTTTCGAAGTCACCGAGTTCGAAGTCACGCGCCATTACGATCGCTACACGCCGTACCAACCCTGGCGGGAGATCTACGAGATCCCGCTGGGTGCGGTGGCGGTGGTCGGTGGTGTCGGTGCGAACGTGGTCAACGTGTTCGCCCTCGGCAATCTTCCGGATAGCGTGACCAAGGACTGGTTCAGTTACGGCTTTGCCGGGCTCAACCCGTTCATGAACGTACAATCCAACGGTCGTGCGCAGCAGAACCTGGCCGGAATCGACGAAGTCCAGCGCGACAAGCGCACGGAATACTCGAGCCTGCCGTGGAGCGAGCGTCCGGTCGAGGTCAAGGCCGGCAAGGAAACCTTCGAACTGAGCACCGACAAAAATGGCGTCTTGCGCCTGAACCTGTTGGACAGCCCGTTCGCGGAACACGACCTCAATCATCTGAGCAAGCTGCAGATCAATGTCGAGGATGCCAAGGACGACGTGCATAGCGACTCATCCCTGGCACTCAGCAGCAGCCTGCGCGGCAAACTGCTCGAAGCCCATGGGCTGATTTACGACGACCTCGAAGACGACGAAGTGAGCCAGTGGGTGCACCGGGTCAAACGCCTGTCGGAATTGGGGTTGGAGGAAGAAGCCAGCGAGCTGGAACAGAGCCTGATCGAACTGACTCGCAACGATCCTGAACTGCAGACCGAGTTTCTCAAGTCCTTGACCAGGGATGCCGGGCGATTGGTGGCGGATCCGGGACCGAATTAAGCTCCTAAAAAGATCGCAGCCTTCGGCAGCTCCTACAGAGGAACGCATTCCCCTAGAGCTGCCGGAGGCTCGGGCCGCGTTCGGACGATCTTTTGCTTTTAATCATCAACGCTCAAACAACTCCATCTGCTCAAACCCGCCCCGCAAATCCTCCAGCCTGACCCCCACCCCCAACAATCGCACCGGTTTGCCCCCACGATTGAACGCCTGGGTCAGCAATAGCTGATAACTGCCCAAATCCCGCCCTGCTCCGGCCTGCTCCAGCGTGGTCTGGGTGAAATCATGAAACTTCACTTTGACGAACGGCTTGCCCGGTCGATAGCTGCTATCGATTCGTGCCATGCGGGTTTTGAGGGTTTCCAGCAATTCCGGCAGCTTATCCAGGCAACTGCGCAGATCCGGCAGATCGACATCGAATGTATTTTCGACACTGATCGACTGCCGGCGACTGTCGTTATGCACCTGGCGGTCATCGATCCCACGGGCCAGGCTCCACATTCGCTCACCAAAGCTGCCGAATTCGCGCACCAGCGCCAACTTGTCCCACTCGCGCAATTGCGCACAGTCGACGATGCCCAATTTGCCCAGCTTGTCAGCGGTGACTTTGCCGACCCCGTGAAGCTTGCTGACCGGCAGACCACTGACGAAATCCTCGACCTGATCCGGTGTAATGACGAACAGACCATTGGGTTTTTTCCAGTCGCTGGCGATCTTGGCGAGAAACTTGTTCGGCGCCACGCCGGCTGAAACGGTGATGTGCAGCTGATTCGACACCCGGCGACGGATGTCCTGGGCGATGCGCGTAGCGCTACCGCCGAAATGCGCGCAGTCCGACACATCGAGGTAGGCCTCGTCGAGGGAAAGCGGCTCGATGATATCGGTGTAATCACGAAAGATCGTATGAATTTCCTTCGACGCTTCTCTATAGGCATCCATGCGCGGCCTGACGATGGTCAGATCCGGGCACAGCTTCAACGCATGACCGGATGACATGGCCGAACGTACGCCATAGGCCCGCGCCTCATAATTGCAGGTAGCAATCACCCCGCGCCGATCCGCCGAGCCGCCTACCGCCAGTGGTTTGCCGGCGAGGCTCGGATCGTCACGCATTTCGATGGCGGCGTAGAAACAGTCGCAATCGACGTGGATGATTTTTCGCTGGGTCATATCAAAGCAGTTTAAGGAAGAAGAAATGGCGGCATGCCGTGTCAGAAAAGCAGTATCTCACTGACACCTGTATATAGCACCAGTAGTGTGAATGTTCTTTTCCCGCTGTAGGAAAACCACGCTGAATTTATTTTTTCAATCGCACAGCAGGCGCTAATAGAGCCAGAAGCCTTGCTACGCCTGCCTCTCAGGCTAATCCATCCTGTGGCCGAAGACCTAAGCGATTGAACCTGAAGAGGTTTTACCGAGATTGGCGGTTGACACCCCGTCGATCCTCTGTAGAATGCCGACACACAGACGCGGGATGGAGCAGTCTGGTAGCTCGTCGGGCTCATAACCCGAAGGTCGTCGGTTCAAATCCGGCTCCCGCAACCAAACATCAAAAAAGGCTACTCGAAAGAGTGGCCTTTTTTGTGCGCGTCTGTTTTGCAGAACACGACTTCATGAGTCCGCACTGCCGAAATGAGAATTCGTTCAGATTCCGAAACTTAGGCCGACCCTGCGACCGTTTGCCGCGCTTATACGTTTATTTGACCTAGTTCGGTTTTAACGGTTGACACCCCGGCGTATCTCTATAGAATGCCGCCACACAGACGCGGGATGGAGCAGTCTGGTAGCTCGTCGGGCTCATAACCCGAAGGTCGTCGGTTCAAATCCGGCTCCCGCAACCAAACATCAAAAAAGGCTACTCGAAAGAGTGGCCTTTTTTGTATCTGTTGAAAAAGTCCTTTCGCAACAATGATCTGTCACCGTGTGGTGAGCCGTTGGGGGTCACCAATGCGCCGAGTTCAGTCTATGCTCAATCGCAGACTCAGCCCTCTTCGACTGATGATGTGCAATCACCGACCGCCGGTGATTGGCGTTAATATTTGTGATTATTTTTTTCTACAGGGATTGGTAACTTGGCTGGATACCTCCATCCTGTCGCGCACAATCCAAGAGGTGATTGATGCGCGCCAACTCGTCTGATTCACAAGACACCGTCACAGCAACACAACCGATCAAGGCCGAGCGGTTGCGCTTGCTTGATCGCGTCAGCAAATACCGTCAGCCCATCGGACTGGCGATCACGCTGCTGTTGTTTGCGATCGCGCTGATTGCCTGTCGTCACCTGCTGAGCGAGCTCGATCTGGACGCTCTGCACGACTCGATCCTCGAAGTCCCCAAACCGGCCTTGCTCGGTGCGTTCGGCGCGACCGTCGTGGGTTTCATCATCCTGCTGGGTTACGAATGGTCGGCCAGTCGCTACGCCGGCGTAACCCTGGCACCGCGAACTCTGGCGCTAGGCGGGTTCACCGCTTTTGCCATCGGCAATGCCATCGGCCTTTCGATGCTGTCGGGCGGCTCGGTTCGCTACCGTCTATATGCACGCCATGGGTTGGGGGCCACTGAAGTCGCCCACATGACGCTGTTCGCCAGCCTTTCGCTCGGCTGCGCCTTGCCGCCGCTCGCCGCTCTCGCCACGCTCAGCAACCTGCCAGCCGCCTCTGCCGCCCTGGGTCTTTCCGAAACCTTGCTGGGCACCGTTGCGGGCGCCGTGCTGGTACTGTTTTCCGTCGTAGCCATCGGCATTTACCGTCGGCGCCTGCCGGAGCAACCTTACGCCGACAACCTGCTGGTCAGAATCGGCCGTCGCACTCTGCGCCTGCCCGGTCGCCGCCTGACCTTCCTGCAACTGGTGATTACCGCGCTGGACGTGGCAGCCGCCGCCGCCGTGCTCTATCTGTTGCTGCCGGAAGCGCCGCCCTTCGGTGCATTCCTGCTGGTTTACCTGTTGGCGCTGGCCGCCGGCGTGCTCAGCCATGTGCCGGGCGGTGTCGGGGTGTTCGAAGCGATTTTGCTCGCAGCCTTCTCCGACAAGCTCGGCGCTGCGCCCCTGGCGGCCGCGCTGCTGCTCTATCGCCTGATATATGTGGTGCTGCCGATGCTGGTGGCTTGCCTGCTGCTGCTGATCAACGAAGGGCAGCGCCTGTTTCAGACCCGCCAGACCCTGCGCGCAGCCTCCGGCCTCGCCGCGCCGATCCTCGCGGTGCTGGTATTCCTGTCGGGCGTGGTGCTGCTGTTCTCCGGAGCCACCCCGGAAATCGACACCCGTCTGGAACACATCGGCTTCCTGATCCCGCACCGTCTGGTCGACGCTTCGCACTTTGGTGCCAGTTTGGTCGGCGTGCTTTGCCTGTTGCTGGCCCAGGGCCTGCGTCGGCGACTGTCGGCGGCGTGGATGCTGACCACCATTCTGTTGCTGGTCGGCGCCCTGCTCTCCTTGCTCAAGGGGTTCGACTGGGAAGAAGCCAGCCTGATGGTGCTGACGGCGAGCCTGCTCGGGGTCTTCCGGCGTTCGTTCTATCGCCCCAGCCGCCTGACTGAATTGCCGTTCTCGCCGCTGTACCTGGTGGCGAGCCTGTGCGTACTCGGCGCCTCAATGTGGCTGCTGCTGTTCGCCTATCAGGACGTGCCGTACAGCCATCAACTCTGGTGGCAGTTCACCCTCGACGCCGACGCCCCACGTGGCTTGCGCTCGCTGCTCGGCGCCGCCGTGTTGCTGGTGGTGGTGTCCCTGACCTGGCTGCTGCGCACCGCACGCCCGGTGATCCACCTGCCAACACCCGATGAACTGGAACGCGCCAGCAAGATCCTCATGGCGTCGGCACAACCGGACGGCGGCCTGGCCCTGACCGGTGACAAGGCGTTGCTGTTTCACCCCAACGACGAAGCGTTCCTGATGTACGCCCGCCGTGGACGCAGTCTGGTGGCGCTGTATGACCCGATCGGGCCGGGCCAGCAACGAGCGGAAATGATCTGGCAGTTCCGCGACCTGTGCGACATCCATCACGCCCGCCCAGTGTTCTATCAAGTGCGCGCGGAGAACCTGCCGTACTACATGGACATCGGCCTGACCGCGATCAAGCTCGGTGAAGAAGCCCGGGTCGACCTCAAGCGTTTTGATCTCGAAGCCAAGGGCAAAGAGATGAAAGACCTGCGCTACACCTGGAACCGTGGCACCCGCGATGGTTTGTCGCTGGAGATCCATGAGCCGGGCCAGGCGCCGATGGATGAGCTCAAGGTGATTTCCGACGCCTGGCTGACCGGCAAGAACGTGCGCGAGAAAGGCTTCTCCCTCGGCCGCTTCAGTGATGATTACCTCAAGCATTTCCGCATTGCGGTGATCCGTTTCGAAGGGCGCCCGGTGGCGTTCGCCAACCTGCTCGAGACCTACGGCCATGACTTGGCCAGCCTCGACCTGATGCGTGCGCACCCGGACGCCCCCAAGCTGACCATGGAGTTCATGATGGTCGGCCTGATTCAACATTATAAGAGTCACGGATACGCGCGCTTCAGCCTGGGCATGGTGCCGTTGTCGGGGTTGCAACCCCGTCGCGGCGCACCGCTGACCCAGCGCTTGGGTTCGATGGTATTCCGCCGTGGTGAGCAGCTCTACAACTTCCAAGGCTTGCGCCGCTTCAAAGACAAGTTCCAGCCTGACTGGGAACCCCGTTATATGGCCGTGCCCGCCGGACTCGATCCGCTGGTTGCCCTGGCCGACACTGCTGCCCTGATCGCGGGCGGCTTGACTGGATTGGTGAAACGCTGATGATTCAACGCTCCCTGAAGTACATCCTGGCCGCACTGATTGTGCTGGCCGTGATTCTCGGCGGCGGTTTCTGGTACCTCAAACGCCCGGCACCGGAACCGACTCTCGAACAGCTCACCCCGGCCGATGGCGCCGCCATGACCCGCGTCATTCCCGGCACCACGCCGAAGGCTCAGGTGCTGGTGGCGGTCAACGACGACCAGAAGCTCAATGACAAGCAACTCAGCACCCTGAGCCGCAGCGCTTCGGCGCAAATCGTCCAGGTGATCCTGCCCAAGGACTGCCTGCTGCAAAGTCGCGCCCTGCAAGCAGGTCTGCGCGAACTGAAAGGCCCGGCCACGCTGGTCAGCGGCATCGGCCCGGGCGCCGTGCTGGCCTGGCGCTGGTTGTCGGAACAGAAGAACGACAAGGCACAGGCCGTTTCGGTGGACCTGGCCCTGGAGAAACCCGGTGGTTGCACTCACCTGCTGCCGAAAAGCGCCGCACACGGCCATTGGCTGGTGGCGTGGAACGACAACCCGGATGACACCAGCGCCGGCTTCGTGCGCGATCAGCCCAACGCCGAAACCAGCATCAGCGACTACGACATCAACCTGCCGCAAGTCCTGAACAACGAACTGCGCAAAATCCTCGTCGGCGGTGACAAAGCTGCGGGCGGCCTGCAGATTCCAGTGGTCGAAGTGCCCGCCGGTCAGGCCAAGGACACCGTGACTCTGTTCCTGTCCGGTGATGGCGGCTGGCGCGATCTCGACCGCGATGTTGCGGGCGAGATGGCGAAAATCGGCTATCCAGTGGTCGGCATCGACACCCTGCGCTACTACTGGCAACACAAGAGTCCCGAGCAAAGCGCCCTGGACCTCGCCGAACTGATGCAGCATTACCGGCAGAAATGGGGCACCAAGCGCTTCATCCTGACCGGTTACTCGTTCGGTGCCGACGTACTGCCAGCGATCTACAACCGCCTGGCCGAATCGGAACAGAATCGCGTCGACGCAATCATCCTGCTGGCCTTCGCCCGCACCGGCAGCTTCGAAATCGAAGTCGAAGGCTGGCTCGGCAACGCCGGCAAAGAAGCCGCCACCGGCCCGGAAATGGCCAAGCTACCTGCCGCCAAAGTGGTGTGCATCTACGGTGAAGAAGAAGTCGACGAAAGCGGCTGCACCGACAAGAGCGCCGTCGGCGAAGTCATCAAACTGCCTGGCGGCCACCACTTCGATGAGAACTACCCGGCGCTGGCACAGCGGCTGGTGGGCGTGATCGAGAAGCGTCAGGCGCAGGAAACCGAAGCTCAGGAGTGATCTGAGCCGCACCTGCAAAAAGCCCCCGCAGCCGTTAGGTTGCGGGGGCTTTTTGTTGGAGGCTTACATCTCCACCTGCGTCCCCAACTCAATCACCCGGTTCAACGGCAGGTTGAAGAAGCGCAGGTTGCCGTTGGCGTTCTGCAACATGAAGGCGAACAGCGCCTCACGCCAGCGCGACATGCCTTCGAGCTTGGAGGCGATGACCGTTTCGCGACTGAGGAAGTAGGTGGTTCGCATCGGGCTGAAGTCCAGCTCCTGAAGGTGGCACAGCTTCAGCGCTTTCGGTACGTCCGGCTCGTCGGTGAAACCAAAGTGCAGGATGACCCGGAAGAAGCCTTCGCCGTAGGAGTCCACTTCGAAGCGCCGTGACGGTGGCACCCGCGGAATGTCTTCGTAGACCACCGTCAGCAACACCACTTGCTCGTGTAGCACCTGGTTGTGCAGCAGGTTGTGCAACAGCGCATGGGGCACGGCATCCGGGCGCGCCGTCAAGAACACGGCGGTGCCCTGGACCCGATGCGGCGGTTGCACGGCGATACTGCTGATGAAAATCTCCAGCGGCAGACCACCTTCATCGATACGATCCACCAGCAACTGTTTGCCGCGCTTCCAGGTTGTCATCAATACAAACAGGGCCAGACCCGCAATCACCGGGAACGCACCGCCCTGAACGATTTTCGGCACGTTGGCGGCGAAGTACAAACCGTCGACCAACAGGAACCCCAGCAACACCGGCACCACAAGGACCGGCGGCCATTTCCACAGAAGCAGGATCACCGCCGACACCAGAATGCTGGTCATCAGCATGGTCCCCGTCACCGCCACGCCGTAGGCCGAGGCCAGGGCACCGGAAGATTCGAAGCCAAGCACCAACAGCACTACGCCGACCATCAGCGACCAGTTCACCGCACCGATGTAGATCTGGCCCTGTTCGGCGCTGGAGGTGTGCTGGATGTGCATGCGCGGAATGTAGCCGAGCTGAATCGCCTGACGCGTCAGGGAGAACGCGCCGGAAATCACCGCTTGCGAAGCAATTACCGTCGCCAGGGTCGACAGGCCTACCAGCGGGATCAACGCCCAGCTCGGCGCAAGCAGATAGAAAGGGTTGCGCGCAGCTTCCGGATCACCGAGCAGCAATGCGCCCTGGCCGAAGTAGTTCAGCACCAGCGCCGGCAGCACCAGGATGAACCAGGCGCGCGCGATCGGCTTGCGGCCGAAGTGGCCCATGTCGGCGTACAGCGCTTCAGCACCGGTCAACGCCAGTACCACTGCGCCAAGGATTGCCACGCCCATGCCGGGATGAACGATGAAGAAACGCACGCCCCACACCGGGTTCATCGCTTGCAGCACTTCCGGGTGCTGAATGATGCCGTAGACACCCAATGCCCCCAGCACCACAAACCAGGTCACCATGATCGGTCCGAACAGAATGCCGATGCGCGCGGTGCCATGACGCTGGATGAGAAACAACGCCACCAGCACGATCAACGACAGTGGCACCACCCAATGGTCGATGCCGTCGAACGCCAGCCCCAAGCCTTCAATTGCCGACAACACGGAAATCGCCGGGGTGATCATGCTGTCGCCATAGAACAGCGCCGCACCGATCAACCCGCAAACCACCAGAAAGCCGCGCAGCTTGGCATGCCCTGCCGCCGCTCGCCGCGCCAACGCAGTCAAGGCCATGATGCCGCCTTCGCCCTGGTTGTCGGCACGCAGCACGAACATCATGTACTTGATCGAGACGACCCAAATCAGCGACCAGAAGATCAGCGCCAGAATTCCCAACACGCCGTCATGGTTGACCGGCACACCGTAACCGCCGGAGAACACTTCTTTTAGGGTGTACAACGGACTGGTGCCGATATCGCCATAAACCACCCCGACCGCCGCGACCAGCATGCCGATCGGCTTGGCCGCCGAATGACCGGCTCCCTCAGCCTGACTACTTGCCTGACCCATCCAACACTCCTGATTCCCAGACCGGCTTCTTCAAACGAAGCACTATGCTTTGTCACGCAGCATGCGCTGTTTTACTTCACGTTACAGACGTTTTGTTGACTGTAAAAAATCGGTAAAGCCCAACGGCGCGAAGCATAGCGCAGCACTCGTCGCATTTCCCTGCATAAAGCTGGTCAAGTGAACGTCTCATCGCTAGAATTGCGCACTTTTTGATCAGAGGCGCAGTTCAAGCGCCCGTCCGTCGGTTTTGCCCACCCCGGCAAGCGGCGTCACAAAATACCGAGGTTAGACATGTCCACCACTCCTGCGCCAGCCAATCCAAAGGTTGGCTTCGTATCCCTGGGTTGCCCGAAAGCTCTGGTCGACTCCGAGCGCATCCTTACCCAGCTGCGCATGGAAGGCTATGACGTCGTGTCCACTTATCAGGACGCCGATGTCGTGGTGGTCAACACCTGCGGTTTCATCGACTCGGCCAAGGCTGAATCCCTGGAAGTGATTGGCGAAGCCATCAAGGAAAACGGCAAGGTCATCGTGACCGGCTGCATGGGCGTCGAAGAAGGCAACATCCGCAACGTACACCCGAGCGTGCTGGCCGTGACCGGCCCGCAGCAGTACGAGCAAGTGGTCAACGCCGTGCACGAAGTCGTGCCGCCGCGTAAAGACCACAACCCGCTGATCGACCTGGTGCCGCCACAAGGGATCAAGCTGACCCCGCGCCACTACGCCTACCTGAAGATTTCCGAAGGCTGCAACCACAGCTGCAGCTTCTGCATCATCCCGTCGATGCGCGGCAAACTGGTCAGCCGCCCAGTGGGCGACGTTCTCGACGAGGCGCAGCGCCTGGTCAAGTCCGGCGTCAAAGAGCTGCTGGTGATTTCGCAAGACACCAGCGCCTACGGCGTCGACGTGAAATACCGCACCGGTTTCTGGAACGGCGCGCCGGTGAAAACCCGCATGACCGAACTCTGCGAAGCCCTGAGCACCCTCGGCGTCTGGGTTCGCCTGCACTACGTTTACCCGTACCCGCACGTCGACGAGCTGATCCCGCTGATGGCCGCCGGCAAGATCCTGCCGTACCTGGACATCCCGTTCCAGCACGCCAGCCCGAAAGTGCTGAAGTCGATGAAACGCCCGGCGTTCGAAGACAAAACCCTGGCGCGCATCAAGAACTGGCGCGAGATCTGCCCGGACCTGATCATCCGTTCGACCTTCATCGTCGGCTTCCCCGGCGAAACCGAAGAGGACTTCCAGTACCTTCTGAACTGGCTGACCGAAGCCCAGCTCGACCGCGTCGGCTGCTTCCAGTACTCGCCGGTAGATGGTGCTCCGGCCAACGACCTGGATCTGGAAGTTGTTCCGGATGACGTCAAGCAGGACCGTTGGGACCGCTTCATGGCGCACCAGCAGGCCATCAGCTCGGCGCGCCTGCAAATGCGCATCGGCCGTGAAATCGAAGTGCTGGTCGATGAAGTCGACGAGCAAGGCGCGGTTGGCCGCTGCTTCTTCGATGCCCCGGAAATCGACGGCAACGTATTCATCGACAACGGCAGCAACCTGAAGCCCGGCGACAAAGTCTGGTGCAAAGTGACCGACGCCGACGAATACGACCTGTGGGCTGAACAGATCTGACGCGCAAGCGACTGTAGGAGCTGCCGAAGGCTGCGATCTTTTGATCTTGAAAAAAGATCGCAGCCTCGTGTCACTCGACAGCTCCTACAGGAATTGCGCTGAATACCAAAGCCCCGCTCTTTTTTACGAGATGCGGGGCTTTTTTACGGCTATCGTTTGGTGAGGAACGGATTCTCATCTTCTATAACCGGTTGCAAAAATAAGGAGCAGGCGGGCATGCGCCAACATTCGGTCATCCACACACCGAAACAAAGTGATTACGAAGAATTGACCCAGGTCTGGGAGGCCTCGGTCCGCGCCACCCACGATTTCCTGCCGGACAGCTACATCGAACTGCTGAAGAACCTGGTGCTGACCCGCTATCTGGACGCGGTGATGCTGATCTGCACCAAGGATTCCAGCCAGCGCATTACCGGATTCGCCGGGGTCGCGGCGGGCAAGATCGAAATGCTCTTCATCGACCCGGCACATCGCGGCCAGGGACTGGGCAAGAAACTGCTGCGCTACGCGATGGAAAACCTCAACGCCGATGAGCTGGACGTCAACGAACAGAACCCTCAGGCCCTTGGGTTTTATTTCAAGCTGGGTTTTGAGGTGATCGGCCGCTCGGAAGTCGACGGCATGGGGCAGCCGTATCCGTTGTTGCACATGCGGATGCGCCAGAACCAGACACTTTCACAGCACGGCTGACCTAACACTGAACCCTGTGGGAGCTGGCTTGCCATCGATGCAGACGCTGCGGTCCATCCTGATCCGCCAAGGTGATGCAATCGCTGGCAAGCCAGCTCCCACAGGAAATGCAAGCGCATTGAAATGGAACCGGGCTTAACCGGCGCCAGGCAGGTACAATGCCCACCCCTTTTTTGTTACGGCCCTGTCATGACTGACCCGATTCGTCTCTCCAAACGCCTCATCGAACTCGTCGGCTGCTCCCGTCGGGAGGCTGAGCTGTTCATCGAGGGCGGCTGGGTCACCGTGGACGGCGAAGTCATCGACGAGCCGCAGTTCAAGGTCGACGCGCAAAAAGTCGAGCTGGATCCAGAGGCCAAGGCCACTGCGCCGGAACCGGTGACCATCCTGTTCAACGTGCCCGCCGGCATGGACGCGGACACCGCCATGGCGACCATCACCGCCGAAACCCTGAGCGAAGAACACCGTTACGGCAAACGTCCGCTCAAGGGCCACTTCCAGCGCCTGACCGCCAGCACTGACTTGCAAGCCAATGCCAGCGGTTTGCTGGTGTTCACCCAGGACTGGAAGATCCTGCGCAAGCTCACTGCCGACTCCAACAAGATCGAGCAGGAATACGTGGTCGAAGTCGAAGGCAACATGGTCGAACACGGCCTCAACCGCCTGCAGCACGGCCTGACCTACAAAGGTAAGGAACTGCCGCCGGTCAAGGCCAGCTGGCAGAACGAAAACCGCCTGCGCTTCGCCATGAAGAACCCGCAGCCGGGCATCCTCGCCCTGTTCTGCCAGGCCGTCGGCCTGAAGGTCGTGGGCATCCGCCGCATCCGCATCGGCGGCGTGTCCATCGGCAAAGTGCCCGTGGGGCAATGGCGCTACATGTCCGGCAAAGAAAAGTTCTAAGGCTTTTCACGCCGCCACACATTTCGGCGTCGCGCCTGGCCGCGACGCCCACAGCTGAATATCAGGACTGCCCACATGATTCATAACGACGTACTGCGCAGCGTGCGCTACATGCTCGACATCAGCGACAAGAAAGTCATCGAGATCATCAAGCTCGGTGGCATGGATGTGAAACTCGAAGACCTGCTGACCTACCTCGACAAGAAAGAGGAAGACGAGGAAGGCTTCGTGCGCTGCCCCGACGAAGTCATGGCGCATTTCCTCGATGGCCTGGTGATCTTCAAGCGCGGCAAGGACGAAAGCCGTCCACCGCAGCCGATCGAAGTGCCGGTGACCAACAACATCATCCTGAAAAAACTGCGCGTGGCCTTCGAACTCAAGGAGGACGACATGCACGCGATCCTCAAGGCTGCCGAGTTCCCGGTGTCCAAGCCTGAGCTGAGCGCACTTTTCCGCAAGTTCGGCCACACCAACTACCGCCCGTGCGGTGACCAGTTGCTGCGTAATTTCCTCAAGGGCCTGACCCTGCGCGTGCGTCCGCAGTAAGCCCCGCGCCTTCCTTGGGCTGCAAACGCGCAGCTCAAGGCCTGGCCATATGGCCTCTCATTCCGCTCAAAAATAGTGGCTCCGCTTCTGGCGGCTGACGACTAGGGTGTATAGACCCTCAGTTCTCAGGACTCGTCATGCACCCTTACTTTTCTCTGCAAGGCCGCACCGCTCTGGTGACCGGCGGCACCCGCGGCATCGGCAAAATGATCGCCAAGGCCTACGTCGAGGCCGGCGCCACCGTTTACGTCTGCGCCCGCGATGCCGAAGCCTGCCAGCAAACGGCTGATGAACTCGGTGCGTTCGGACGCTGCCACGGCGTGGCGGCCAACCTCGCCACCGAAGAAGGCGTGCTGCAATTGGCCACACGACTTGGTGAGCAAATCAGCCATCTCGACATTCTGGTGAACAACGCCGGCACCACGTGGGGCGCGCCACTGGAGAGCTACCCGATCAAGGGTTGGGAAAAGGTCATGCAGCTCAACGTGACGTCGGTGTTCAACTGCATCCAGCAATTCCTGCCGCTGCTGCGCAAAGCGGGTTCCGAAGCGAATCCGGCGCGGATCATCAACATCGGTTCGGTCGCAGGGATTTCATCGTTCGGCGAGCAGGCGTATGCCTACGGGCCGAGCAAAGCGGCATTGCATCAACTGTCGCGAATCCTGGCGCGGGAACTGGTGACCCAGCACATCAACGTCAACGTCATCGCACCGGGGCGCTTTCCCAGCAAGATGACTCAGCACATCGGCAATGATGAACAGGCATTGGCCGAGGATACGGCGTTGATCCCGATGAAGCGCTGGGGGCGCGAGGAAGAAATGGCGGCGCTGGCGATCAGCCTGGCGAGTACGGCTGGAGCGTACATGACCGGGAATGTCATTCCGCTGGATGGTGGGTTCAGCCTTTAAAAGATCGCAGCCTGCGGCAGCTCCTACACCGAACGAATTCCTCTGTAGGAGCTGCCGAAGGCTGCGATCTTTTGATCTTTGCGGCATCATGCCCTACCTGATTCCGCCTCGACTTCAAACCATGACCTACAGCGTTTCCCCCATCGGCTTCGTGCGCTCCTGTTTCAAGGAGAAGTTCGCCATCCCGCGCCAACCGCAATTGGCTCCGGCCGCGCGCGGTGTTCTGGAACTGGTGGCGCCATTCGATCAGGGCGATGCGGTGCAAGGGCTGGAGCAGGTCAGCCATGTCTGGCTGCTGTTCCTGTTTCATCAGGCGCTGGAAGAAAAACCACGCCTCAAAGTCCGCCCGCCTCGCCTGGGCGGCAACAAATCCATGGGCGTGTTTGCCACCCGCGCAACCCATCGCCCGAATGGTATTGGCCAGTCAGTGGTCAAACTGGACAAGGTCGAAGCCAATCGCCTGTGGATATCCGGCATCGACTTGTTGGACGGTACGCCGATTATCGACATCAAACCCTACGTGCCTTACGCCGACATCATCGACAGCGCCTCCAACAGCATCGCCAGCGCCGCGCCGCAGCTGATTGCCGTGCAGTGGACGGATGCCGCACTGCAACAGGCTCACGGGCACGCTCAGCGCCTGGAAGAGCCCTTGGTCGAATTGATCGAGCAATGCCTGGCACAAGATCCGCGCCCGGCGTACCAGACGCCCGCGCCGGAACGGGAGTACGGCGCGCAGTTCTGGGATGTCGATGTGCGCTGGCACTACCCGACGCCGGAGCTGATCCGCGTTCTCGAAATCATCCCCGTAGCCAACACGTAGGAGCTGCCGCAGGCTGCGATCTTTTGACTTTAATCTTCAGTCGCGATTTATAGATCTAGAGCAAGATCAAAAGATCGCAGCCTTCGGCAGCTCCTACAGGGAAGCAAAAAAGCCCGCGCTGCCTTAAGGCAACGCGGGCTTTTCAGTTTCGCCGCTTATTACTTCTCGACGAACGCACGCTCGATCAGGTAGTCACCCGGCTCGCGCATCCGCGGCGAGACTTTCAGGCCGAAGCTGTTCAACACTTCGCTGGTCTCGTCGAGCATGCTCGGGCTGCCGCACAGCATCGCGCGGTCGTCCTGCGGGTTGATCGGCGGCAGACCGATGTCGCTGAACAGCTTGCCGCTGCGCATCAGGTCAGTCAGGCGACCTTCGTTCTCGAACGGCTCGCGGGTCACGGTCGGGTAGTAGATCAACTTGTCACGCAGCGCGTCACCGAAGAACTCGTTCTGCGGCAGGTGCTCGGTGATGAACTCGCGGTAAGCGACTTCGTTGACGTAACGTACGCCGTGGCACAGGATCACTTTTTCGAAACGCTCGTAGGTTTCCGGGTCCTGGATGACGCTCATGAACGGCGCCAGACCGGTGCCGGTGCTGAGCAGGTACAAATGTTTGCCAGGCTTCAGGTCATCGAGCACCAGCGTGCCGGTAGGCTTCTTGCTGATGATGATTTCGTCGCCTTCCTTCAGGTGCTGCAACTGGGAAGTCAGCGGACCATCAGGCACCTTGATGCTGAAGAACTCGAGATGCTCTTCCCAGTTCGGGCTGGCAATCGAGTAAGCGCGCATAAGCGGGCGGCCGTTGGGCTGTTGCAGGCCGATCATCACGAACTGACCGTTCTCGAAGCGCAGCCCCGGATCACGGGTGCACTTGAAGCTGAACAGAGTGTCGTTCCAGTGATGAACACTGAGGACACGCTCGTGGTTCATGTTGCTCATGTACGTGGGACTCCTGGAGATTGGTCTGCGCATGCGCTGCTAAAGATGCGGTGCGCAATTGCATCGCATTCTAATAGCAGTAACAATATCTGTTAAATGGATTATTAAGATAAGGGTTATCGGTTATATCGATATGCGATTTACTCTCCGTCAACTTCAAGTATTCGTCGCCGTCGCCCAGCAGGAAAGCGTATCCCGTGCTGCGGGCCTGCTCAACCTCTCGCAATCGGCGGCGAGCACTTCCATCACCGAACTGGAGCGCCAGTGCAGCTGCCAGTTATTCGACCGTGCCGGTAAACGGCTGAGCCTCAACGCCCTCGGCAAACAGCTGTTGCCGCAAGCAGTGGCCCTGCTTGACCAGGCCAAGGAGATCGAAGACCTGCTCAACGGCAAATCCGGTTTTGGTTCATTGGCCGTGGGCGCGACCCTGACCATCGGCAATTACCTGGCGACGTTGCTGATCGGCAGCTTCATGCAGCGCCACCCGGAAAGCCAGGTGAAGCTGCATGTGCAGAACACTGCCAATATCGTGCAACAAGTTGCCCACTACGAAATTGATCTGGGTCTGATTGAAGGCGATTGCAGCCACCCGGACATCGAAGTGCAGAGCTGGGTCGAAGATGAGCTGGTGGTGTTTTGCGCACCGCAGCATCCATTGGCGCTACGCGGCACCGCAACCATGGATGAGCTGAGCCATGAAGCCTGGATTTTGCGTGAGCAAGGTTCGGGCACGCGACTGACATTTGATCAGGCCATGCGTCATCACCGAAGTTCGCTGAACATCCGCCTGGAGCTTGAACACACTGAAGCGATCAAGCGCGCGGTGGAATCGGGTCTGGGGATTGGCTGCATTTCGCGCCTGGCGCTGCGGGACGCATTCCGTCGCGGCAGCCTGGTGCCGGTGGAAACACCGGACCTGGACCTGGCGCGGCAGTTCTACTTCATCTGGCACAAACAGAAATACCAGACCTCAGCGATGCGTGAGTTCCTCGATCTGTGCCGCGCGTTCACCGCCGGGGTGCAGCGCAGCGACGAGATCGTGTTGCCGACAATCGCTTAAAGCAGAATCAATGCCCACACCAGGCCAATCATGGTCAACGCCACGAATTGCGCGGCGCTGCCCATGTCCTTGGCGTTCTTCGACAGCGGATGCCGCTCAAGGGAAATTCGGTCGATGGCCGCTTCCACCGCCGAATTGAGCAATTCGACGATCAAGGCCAGCAAGCACACGGCGATCAGCAGCGCTTGCTCGACACGGCTGACGTTCAGGAAGAACGACAGCGGAATCAGGATGACGTTGAGCAATACCAGCTGCCGGAAAGCCGCTTCGCCGGTAAAGGCCGCGCGCAGGCCATCAAAGGAATAGCCGGAGGCGTTGAGAATACGTTTCAGGCCGGTCTGGCCTTTGAAAGGAGACATAGAGTGGGCAACTGACCAATAAAGGAGTGAGAAAGCTAGATTAACCAAAGTCAAAAAAGCGTGAATATGCCAACCCTTAGTGGCTCGAAATTGACTCAAGTTGTTGCAGCAACAACGCCGCCTGAGTCCGGGTCCGCACGTTCAGTTTACGGAAAATCGCGGTCACGTGAGCCTTGATGGTAGCTTCGGAAACGCTCAGCTCGTAAGCAATCTGCTTGTTGAGCAAGCCTTCGCAGACCATGGTCAACACCCGGAACTGCTGCGGCGTCAGGCTCGCAAGGCCTTCGCTGGCAGCCTTGGCTTCATCGGAAACACTGACCGCTTCGAATGCTTGCGGTGGCCAGTACACATCGCCATCCAGTACTGCACGTACGGCTTTCTGGATCACGCTAAGGTCGCTGGACTTGGGAATAAAGCCGCTGGCGCCGAATTCACGGGACTTGACCATTACCGAGGCTTCTTCCTGGGCCGAAACCATCACCACCGGAATCTGCGGGTATTGCCCGCGCAGCAGCACCAGGCCGGAAAAACCATACGCCCCCGGCATGTTCAGATCCAGCAGCACCAGATCCCAGTCGGATTTTTCGGTGAGGCGGGTTTCCAGTTCGGCAATGCTCGCCACTTCCACCAGTCGGACATCCGGGCCAAGGCCCAGGGTCAACGCTTGATGCAAGGCAGAACGGAAAAGTGGATGGTCATCGGCAATCAGGATTTCGTATGTGGCCATTTTTCAAATGATCCTGTTCTTCTAACAACTCGAGGTACAGCCACGGAGCTGCACCTGGGGGCACGTTCAACGCCAATACGTGGCTATTCACGTAGTTATTCGCATAAGAATACGGCGTATCAAACTTCGGCCGCGCCCTGATCGGCGCCAAGCATGCCCAGCGAAACCGGGGTGGTCAAGCTACATGGCCAGTACAGTCTTTTGCAGTATGGGCGACAATCAGCCCATGACCGGGGCGAGGTTCTGCACAAACGGCAGCAGCTCGGCATGCGCTGGCGTTTCCACGTTCATTTCAAGTTGTCGCTTGGCATCGAGGTAATGCTGGCTGAACACATCGAAATAGGCATCCAGTGCCGATGCCGCTTGCACATCGCCCGCCAGATCGAGGCACAGCGCCGCGACTTCCGCGGTGCACAAGTGCTCGCTGCGGGTAGATCGACGCAATTGGTAGCGTGAGAGTTTCTCTGGCAACAGGCTGAGGATCGGCAACCCGTCGAAGTAAGGACTTTTGCGGAAAATCTTCCGCGCTTCGGTCCAGGTCGCGTCCAACAGAATGAACAATGGTCGCTTGTCACCATCCGCCGCCACACTGTGGGTCACGCGCTCGGGCTCGACATATTCCCCCGGAAATACCAGGTAAGGCTGCCATTGCGGGTCGGACAACAACGCCAGCAGTTGCTGATCGACCTCGGTCCGCGACCAGATGAACGCATGGTTATCGCGCACCACATCGGCAATCAGCCAACCGGTGTTGCTCGGCTTGAACACTTCCTTGCCAGTCATGATCAGACACACCCCGGAACGGGTTTCGACCTGCGGGCGCCAGGCGCACAGGCAATGGCTCTCGATCACACGGCAGTTACGGCAACGGGGAGCGCGCCAGCCGCGGGCCTGAATCGGCTTGATGCCTTCGTCTTCACGCTGATCGCGCAGGCGGGCTACGGCATTGGGGGCATGGCTCATCGCAGGTAACGCCGACAAAACAGGGAAATCGACACGAAAAACACTCGGCAGGGCAAAAAGTCCCGGCAGTTTACCAGACCGGTTGGCGCAAACCTGTACCGTCCAGGCCACCTCCCCTATAATTCGCGGCCACTGAACGCACAGTCACGTGATGGGTCAAACCACCCATCACTGCCCCAGGAGAGTTTCATGTTGCGCCTTATCGTTCCCTCCACTGCCATTCTGCTGGCGTTGTCTTTCAACGCTCAGGCCGCATCCTTGAGTGAGCAGAATCTGAACAAAGAGCTGCAAAACGTCGCCAAACAAAGCAGCGTTGGCACTCCACGGGCAATCAATGAAGACATTCTCGATCAGGGCTACACCGTCGAAGGCAAAACGCTGATCAACCACTTGAGCGTGCAAAGCAGCCACGCCAACAAGATGCGCGCCGACCCGAAAGCCGTGTACTTCCAGCTGGGTGCCTCGGTCTGCAACAACCCGTCGTTCCGCAAGCTGATGGCCAAGGGCGCAATCATGCGTTACGACTTCACCGAGGTGAAGACCAACCGTGCAGTCGGCTCCGCGAGCTATCAGGAATCTGATTGCCCGAAAGCGCCGGCGAAGAAAAAGTAATCAGTGAGATTTCGCGCGCCGCTGTTCATCCTCGGCGCGCAATTCTGCCAGCAGTGCCTGCAAGTAACGTGACCGACGCTCCGCGCCCATCAAACGTCGGCAGCACTCCTCTTCAAGACTCAAATGATTGGTCTCGGCTGATGACTTGAGTAATCGATACAGCTGCGTATCGATCTCCAGAATGACTCTGGCCATTGGCTTCCCGCCTCCATGCACTCACTCGTGTTGAGCGATAAATCCTTAAACCGCTTATACCGTGCGCCTTGCCGTAGACGCGAAGTTGTCGCATGACGCCTGTAACTTAGTAAATCAGAGTGCAGGACACTTGGCGTACGTTCAGACGAGCGGCGAAACCACCTTGCAAATCGTCAATAAGCGGTTGCCAGGAAAGACTTTGTGGCGCAATGATCAAGGCAGCGCAAATCACCGCAAAGGTCTAAATTTCAGGTATCCACATTTACTTTTTCAGGGCGGGAAAGGAACCGCCCGTTACGCGTTGTGTTATGCGAACGTTTCTTTCATCCAAGGGAAAAACAGAGCCTGTTTGGATGACTCGATGACCATTCGGGTCAAGTGGATCGCCCAGGCACGGGCCTGGGCAGACAGCGACACATGACGTGTCGTGGCGTCGACGAATGCGTTGTCGGCGCCGAGGGTTCTGTGCAGAAGGAGAAGTTGAATGCCTTACCAACCGAATGACCTCCTGAGCCGTCATTTTGAAGAAAGCGGCCACGACCTCATCAGCAAGGTCGAAGAGCAACTCAACCTTGTTTCACCCAACAGCCCGAACATCCCCATCTACCGCGACATGATCCTGACCGTGCTGCGCATGGCCCAGGAAGACCACAACCGCTGGAATGCCAAGATCACCCTGCAAGCCCTGCGCGAACTTGAGCACGCCTTCCGCGTGCTCGAACAGTTCAAGGGGCGCCGCAAAGTCACGGTGTTTGGCTCGGCACGCACACCCGTCGAACACCCGCTGTATGCAATGGCCCGGGAACTCGGTGCCGCGCTGACACGCTCGGACCTGATGGTCATTACCGGTGCCGGCGGCGGCATCATGGCTGCCGCCCACGAAGGTGCAGGTCGGGATCACAGCCTGGGCTTCAACATCACCCTGCCCTTCGAGCAGCATGCCAATCCGACCGTCAACGGTACGAGCAACCTGCTGCCCTTCCACTTCTTTTTCACCCGCAAGTTGTTCTTCGTCAAGGAAGCCGATGCGCTGGTGCTGTGCCCAGGCGGTTTCGGCACCCTGGATGAAGCACTGGAGGTACTGACGCTGATTCAGACCGGCAAAAGTCCGCTGGTGCCGGTGGTGCTGCTGGACGCGCCGGGTGGCAAGTTCTGGCAAGGCGCGCTGGACTTCATCCACCAGCAACTGGAGGAAAATCGCTACATCCTGCCCACCGACATGAAACTGGTGAGACTGGTCTACAGCGCCGAGGAAGCTGTCGAACACATCAACCAGTTCTACAGCAACTTCCACTCCAGCCGCTGGCTCAAGCATCAGTTCGTGATCCGCATGAATCACGAGCTCAGTGAGCGGGCACTCGAACATATGCAGGAAGCATTCGCGGACCTGTGCCTGAGCGATCAATTCCATCAACACGCCTACAGTGGCGAAGAGCACGATGAAGCGCAGTTCAGCCATCTGGCGCGACTGGCCTTCACCTTCAACGCCCGTGATCATGGTCGGTTACGAGAGCTGGTGGATTACATCAACCTGCCGGAAAACTGGGCGCAATCCAAACCCCAGGCTCAACAGCGCACACGGGAACCTTCCAAGGTTACGTGAGGCACAAAAAAACGGCCCGCTATCGAAATAGCGAGCCGTTTCAGTCAATCGTCCATCCCTCGGCCGCTGAACAAGCGGCTGATCATCTCCATGGAAAATCCCCGATACGCCAGGAACCTGCCCTGTTTGGCACGTTCCCTCGCATCTATCGGTAAATGCCCGGAAAACTTGCGCCGCCAGGTATCCATCAGTTGCTCCTGCCAGTCGATGCCGCTCTCGCGCAAGGCGAGTTCGATATCGCTGCGTTGCAGGCCCCGCTGGCTCAACTCTTCACGAATGCGCAAAGGGCCATAACCGGAACGGGCGCGATAGGAAACGAAGCTTTCGAGGTAACGGGATTCGGACAACAAGCCCTCTTCCGTCAACCGGTCGAGTGCTGTTTCGATCATTTCAGGGAGAGCGCCGCGCTGACGCAGTTTACGCGTCAGCTCGACTCGACCGTGCTCGCGTCGTGCGAGCAGGTCCATTGCGGTTCGCCGCACCGCGACGAGTGTATCGAGTACGGCGGTCATCGGATCAATCAGATATCAGCGTCAGCCAGATCGTCTTCGGTCTCTTTGACTGCAGAAGCTTTGGCGTCTGCTACCGACGAAGGGGACAGCAGTTTGTCGCGCAGTTGCTTCTCGAGTTTCGCCGCGATTTCCGGATTGTCTGCCAGGAACTTGGCCGAGTTAGCCTTGCCCTGACCGATCTTGGTGCCTTCATAGGCATACCACGCACCGGATTTTTCAACGAAGCCGTGCAGAACACCCAGGTCGATCATCTCGCCATTGAGGTAGATGCCCTTGCCGTAAAGAATCTGGAACTCGGCCTGACGGAACGGCGAAGCCACCTTGTTCTTCACAACCTTGACGCGGGTTTCGCTACCGACGACTTCATCACCTTCTTTCACCGCGCCAGTACGGCGGATGTCCAGACGAACCGAAGCGTAGAACTTCAGCGCGTTACCACCGGTGGTGGTTTCCGGGCTGCCGAACATCACGCCGATTTTCATACGGATCTGGTTGATGAAGATCACCAGGCAGTTGGCGTTCTTGATGTTACCGGTGATTTTACGCAGCGCCTGGGACATCAGACGGGCTTGCAGGCCCACGTGCATGTCACCCATTTCGCCTTCGATTTCAGCCTTTGGCACCAGAGCGGCCACGGAGTCGACGATGATCACGTCAACCGCGTTGGAACGCACCAGCATGTCGGTGATTTCCAGGGCCTGTTCGCCGGTGTCTGGCTGGGAAACCAGCAGGTCGTCGACGTTGACGCCCAGCTTGCCGGCGTACTCAGGGTCTAGGGCGTGTTCGGCGTCGACGAATGCGCAGGTCGCGCCGGCTTTTTGAGCCTGGGCGATCACGGACAAGGTCAGCGTGGTTTTACCGGAAGATTCAGGACCGTAGATTTCAACAATACGGCCTTTTGGCAGACCGCCGATGCCGAGAGCAATGTCCAGACCCAGAGAGCCAGTAGAGATGGCCGGGATCGCCTGACGGTCCTGATCGCCCATACGCATTACGGCACCCTTGCCGAATTGACGTTCGATCTGACCCAGGGCCGCAGCCAAGGCTTTCTTCTTGTTGTCGTCCATTAAAGTCCTCACGTAATCAATAAGGCCTGACGGCCAACACCTGTATAAGTAGCCAGTATTATTCCACAGCGATTCCGGATCGCCTACCCCCGATTTGAGATTTCTTCCGCGGTGTAGCGCAGCAGCCCCTCTAGCGCGGCCTTAACCGTTTGTCGGCGGACCTCGTCGCGGTCACCGGGGAAGTGCTGCAGCTCGCTGAACACTCGCTCACCAACGCCCCAGGCCAGCCAAACCGTGCCCACCGGTTTGCTCGGCGAACCACCGTCCGGCCCGGCCACGCCACTGACTGCCACGGAAAAAAACGCACGGCTTTTATCCTGCGCGCCTTTGGCCATCGCTTCGACCACCTCGCGACTGACCGCCCCCACCGTGGTGAACAACTCCACCGGAACATTCAATTGCAGGTTTTTCTGCAGGTTGGAATAGGTGACATAGCCGGCCTCGAACCACGCCGAGCTGCCTGGAATGCGGGTGATTGCCTCGGCGATCCCGCCACCGGTACAAGACTCGGCTGTGGATACATGGGCATTGAGCATCTGCAATTGCCTGCCAAGGTCAGCGGCCAGTTGGGTGATTACTTTCACGGTCATCTCCTGATCGGGCGGAATGAGACCTACCGTACACGAGCGCATCGCGCTTGCAAGTTACAGGGTCGATCAAGATGTTAGCGGATGAGCGCACTGACGTAGGCCTGACAAGCCTGCAATGCGATCAGTCCGCGGTCGCCGGCATCGGTGATGGCGATAATTCGTTGAGCATGCGTCGGGTCAAGTCGGGCGCGTACGGCGCCATGATCCACGCCGCCGGGGCTGGAGGCGGCTGACACTTTACAGACTGAAGCTGCGTCACTGGCATCGAGGAGGACTGACAAGCGCACATCAGCAGTGGCAAGACGATCGCGCAAGCGATCCTGATTACGTTGGGCATCACTCAACACTCGGTAATGATTTTGTTCGCTGGCTGACAATTGCTGCTCCAGGACCAGGCGTTTGTCCTGCTCCAAACGTTGCTGGATGGCGTTGGCCTGAGTCATTTGGTTCAGCGTTTCGCTGTGCAGACGAGCCTGTTCCGCCAGTTGCCGGCCATAGCGCCAATCCTGAAAGTGCCAGGCTATCGCCGCAGAACAACCGGCCAGTACAGCAATGCCGATAACGCGCCAGGACATCAGGCCGAAGGCTGGCATATCACCGCCCTCGCCCGCGCCCAAAGCTGCAAACGGTCCTGCAGGCCGTTCAGACCACCATTGATGCGGCGGGTGATGCTGTTGAACTGGTCGCGGTCGGCCAGTTCATTGAGACCGTTCTGCTCCCAGAACCACGCGGCGGATTCGGCGGCCCATTGCGGTTGCTCAAGCAGTTCAGGCGAAGCCAACAGGCGGTCGTCACCGAAGAGGCCAACGCTGCATTGACGGTAGTTGTTACGGCCGGTGATCTGAATCAGGCCACGACCCCGAAAGCGTTGACCGTCGCCGTCAGGTTCTGGAGTGTTTCCCAAACGCGTGGCCAGTGTGCCGGTGTCGTACTTGCTCAGGTATTGAGCACTGCCCAACTCGCGCACGTACTGCAACTGCCCCGACTCATGGCCGACTTGTGCGAGGAAAGCGGCCATGCGTTTGGCCGTGTTGATGTTGCGGTGAGCCATGGCATTGTTGATCGCGGAAACGAAAACGCCCGCAAAACTGCGGGCGTCTGGAAGTATCTGTTGTAATTGCAATTCAGTAAGCGGCATGGGTCATGTTCCGATTGCCATTGATTCTATTGAGTGGAGTCCAGGCAGGTCGCCTCGATCAGGCAACGATAGCTTTGATCACGATTACCACTGGCAATGACCTTGTCGATCGACCAGTAACCGCGCATGAAATCCGGCCAGGTGGTATCCAGCAGTAACAGACCTTCGGCGGACAAGACCGGGTTGCCAGGGCAGCTGATTTTCACCTTGAGCTTTTCACGCAACGATTTGCGCACTTCTGCCTCGCCGACGGCCTTGGCATCTTGCGCACTCTGACAGAGTTGGCGCACCACCTTGAACGGCGCACTACCGGTTTTGACCACCTGCAGCAAGCCGGCCGCCGCGTCCCACCAATTGGTCGTGCTGCCTTGGCTTTTCGCCCGAGCCGTGTCATCAAGCGTGGCGGAAATAAAGGCATGATCGCCAGGACGATTATTGGTGGTTACCGACAGTTTCACCTCGGGCAAGACCTTTCCCGACAATGACTTGACCTGGCCGGGAAGCGCCAGCACATACAGGTCCCCGACCGGTTTGGCGATTGCGTCATACTTGCAGGCAAGACGTGTCAGAAATCCCATATCGGTTTCATTGGACTGATCGATGTGATCGATTTTTGTCAGTGACAACTGGGGCGCCACTCGTGGCGAGAAGCCGTGCCGCGAGGCCAGTTCGCGAAACAGCGCGCCCAAGGTTGTCGGGCCGTGGCTGGCCGACCGACGCTGCTGGAATCCAGTCTCGTCCGCGGGAGTGAACGGTGCAGCGGTAGCCACCAGCGTCATGCGTAGCGGGAACAGTGTTGGTGTACGACGTGTGACCATGAACTGGCCCTTGTCCACCAGCCCCGACTCCGCATACCCGACACACAAGCCGATTTTGCCCCCCAGACTCGGCAAGCCATCAAGCCCCTCCAGATCAAGCGTCAGTGTCAACTGATCGGACTCGATACCGGCGGCGTCGATGTGCTCCCAACTGATAAGTCGCTGATTGATCAGCGCCTCGTTGGCTCCATAAATTTGAATGACTGGAGTGAATCCCAGTGCCATGAAACCTCCTTAATCCCACGCAGTAAGCGGCTTGATCACGACCGGTTTTGATTCGAGTTCCGGCAGCGCCACCCAAACACCGGAGGGCAGCACCGGCCCCAGCTCCGCCAGCGTGGGGTTGAGGCGCCACAGCGCCTCTTCGGCGGCATCGTCGCAGCCACCTGTTTCCCGGTAGAGCAACAGACTCACCGAATCTCCGGCCACACTTCGTACCTTATGCATGAATGAACTCCGATAGGTCGACGACCCAATTGATGACCATCGCGGTGCCGTCATCGAGGACTTCACTCTGGGTCTCCGTCACATTGTTGATTCGCCACAAGCCCCAGTTGCGGCCGATGCCATCGACCAGCGGCACCGGCGCGCGCAACGCCTGTAATGTCCGCAGCTCCTCGAGCCGATCCATGGCCACCGCGTACATCGACTTGCCGGTAATTTTCAGGGTCTGGGCCTTTTGCCCGGTCTGACTGGATTTCGGCTTGCCCGCCACAATATCCAGTTCCACCCAACCACCGTCCGACGTATGAACAATGCTGCTGTAGGCAAAGTTGCGAGACAGGCCGAAGATAAAACTGCCAAGTGCCATTTGCTGACGCATTACATACCTCCATCGGTCAGGGCCGCATCGCGTCGGGTGGCGAGGGCGTTGGTGCTCATCAACGGAACGAATTCACCGTGGAACTGCGCCTGCAATTGCTGCGCAATCACCATGCGGATCTGCTCGGTACTTTCCGTGGCTGTGCAGGTGACTTGAATCGACGGCGAGAAATTGATTGGCTGGTTTTGTGTCTGTGTGCTGGTCAACTCTTTACTGACTTGCTCGGGAGCACCGAGGCGATCGACCAGGGCGCCGAGCTTTTCACCCAGCACCGAGCCGAGCTCAGAACCGGCAAAGCCCCCCAGCAAACCGCCGATGGCAGTGCCGACACCTGGAAAAATCAGTGTGCCGAGTGCCGCACCCGCAGTGGCACCGGCATAGGAACCGGCCAGCATTCCGGCAGATGAGACCACGGCCTTGGTGTCCCCGCTGGCAACACCCTGTGCGAAGCCGATACCGGCATTCAGTAACCGCAACGGTTGCGCCCTCTTGCCTAGATTGGCGCCAAGCGTCGCCGCTTTGCCGAGCAGAGGGGTAGCCTGCGCCGGGCTAACGAGCTTCACCAGACTCTGAGACTGCACCATTGCCGACGTCATTGACCGGGGATGTACTTCGATGTTTTGTATCACCGGTTTTTTGGAGTTGATCGGGTTCCTGGAGTCCTTGGAGTCCTCGGAGTCCTTGGAATACCCTGACTCCTTAAGCCGGCTAATGCCCTTGTTTTTACCGCGTGTCGTTTCATCTTTTTTCTTGCCGGCACCACCCTCTCCGGGATCCGGTTTTACCCCCTGACTAACGCTCTCGGGGCGATGCATCTCGTCTTGAGCGGCACCGCGATCATCCTCACCCACCAACTTACCGAAACCCAAAGGCAGCTTCGACGCCCCACGCTTGAGAATCTTTTTCGCAACGTTGGTGAACGCTTCGTCGATCACTGTTTCCACCAGTTTTGACACGATGGAATACAAAACGACAGCGACCCCCGCCAGCCCGGCTTTGCCGGAGCTCTCTTCGGCAAACGAGCTCAACTTATCAACCTGGGCATTGAGCCCCAGGTAAAAGTCCGGGATCACCGCATTGCTCAATCGATCGAGACTCGCGTCCATTGCATCTGGAGACACTGGGGTGCGGCTCTTCGGAGCTTCGGCGGCTTGCGACGTTTCCATGGTTTTGCCGTTTTTTTTCTCGCTGTTGGGCAATGCCATGGGTGATACGAATTGATGTACCGCGGGCGCGTGCATCAGCAACGTCAGATCACAATTGCAAGAGCCGTTTGGTGCGTTGATTACCATCGGCAACCGGGGCGGATCAGAAGATGAACGCGGTTCAGCATCGGCGTTGAGTCTGGGTGCCGGTTCGCTGCCAGCACCCGGTACACTCGAGAACGCCTTGAGTTGCGAGCGAGGGGAAGACAACGCTGCCGTCAGCGACGCCAATGCCTCACCGAGTTTGCCCTGGCCCGCTGTCAACAGGCGGATGTCCTGGCTGACTGCGTTCAACGCCACGCCGAGCTGCGCCAAAGCGCCCATGAAACCGGTCAACCCGAAGGCTTCTGACGCGACACTGAATGTCGATAGTTCGAAACTGTTCAGCGTCGCATCGACCGTCGAATACTTGCTGTCTGCCATCCTCCTCTACTCCTCTTTCACGCCAAGACGACTCATCGCGATGTCGTAGCGGCGCAATGCCTTTTCGGCGTCCCACTCCAGAATTTCCGCCTCACTTACCGGGTAAATGAGCGGCACCACATCGAGGATCACTTCGATGTCGCGCTCCGAAAGAAGGCCGCCAGTTGGTTTAAAAAATCGTCTATGCGCACCTGCAATTGCGTCCAGTCGGGCACGGTCAACAGGGCCAGGTCGGGCAGCATCAGCCCCGTGCAATGGGCGGTGATGAATTCGGCGCGTTCCTTGGCGGTCTTGAGTTTTTTCATCGCTTTGGTGGCTCGCAGCACCGGCATTTCCAGGGTCAGCGCAGTCTGGGTGCGACCCGCCGCGGTGAGCGGTTGCAGCAGCGTCACTTCATCGGGATCGGTCGACGATGCGTCACCCACGTTCTCTTGCTGAAGAAAGTGCGAAGTCGGCAGAGTCGACATCTCATGCACGTAATGGGCGATGCTCACGTAGTCCGGGCGCTTGAGCTGGTCGAGTTCCTTGACCGACAAACCGGTGGCCAGCAGCGCCAGTTCGAAGAACTGATCGTCTTCATCATCGCCGGCGCGGGCCAGGGCTTCTTTCTGTGCGGCGTAGAACAACGGCTTGAGTTGGATCTGCTCGATTTGTGTGCCGTCATCGCCAGTAATCGGCGACAACAGGTCGTGTGTGGGGGATGTCCAGGACATGTAAGAAATTCCTCGGTGATTCACTGTGTTCCCTGTAGGAGCGAGCCTGCTCGCGATAGCGATGTGTCAGGCAACTTCAATGTCGACTGGCACGCCCTCATCGCGAGCAGGCTCGCTCCTACAAGTTATGTGTATGTGCCCGTGGGTTAAGGCAGCAACACCGCGCGGCGGGCATCGCCAAGAATGTCGACGCCGTTGAGCACGAACTTCTGGGTGCGCACGTCGATGTCGATCACCGGAATGCCGTTTTCCAGACGGTTGTAGGTGCGGCAGGACAGCTCGAACGTGGTGACCGGCTTGTCCTTCATGTTCAACACCGATTGCGCCAGGGATTTCAGCTTGCCGCCAACGGTGTGGTAGGTGAACCAGGTATTGCCGTCCTGGTCCTGCCCCGCCTCGCGCACGTTCAGCAGGATGTCGTCACCCAGATTTACGCCCAGGGCAAGCATGATTTCCGCACCCACACCTTGTAGCTTGAGCGTAGCGCCGAGCACCTTGCCGCTTTTGGCCATCTCCTCGGCGATAAAGCGCCCGCCGGTCATTGGCTCCATTTCGAATTCGATTTTCGGCGGGGTGAAATCTTCCACCGTCGCCGACAACGGCAGGCCTTGCAGGGTGGCCGCGATGGCCTGTCTTACGCGGTTGGTAAACATTAGAGAACGTCCTCCAGGAACTGCTCGATGATTTCATCGCGGGCATTGAGTTGATAAACCATGTGCTCGTTTGGCGCGTAGCGGCCGTAGTCGATGACCACGTACCAGGTGCCATTCTTGTACTTCTCGACGCTGTTCAATTCCGGGTGCAGGTACACGCTGCCGCCGGGGATGGTTTCGTCGGCGACCAGGGTTTGCAGCCAGTCGTTGATGCGCTTGACCTCCTGGTCCATGAACGACTTGGTGAGGTTCTTGGCCATGGCTTTCTGGCCGGCCTTGACCAGCTTGCGGCTGATCGCGTCTTCAAGGCCCACGTAGCTGATGAACTTACCGGTGATCGAGCGATTGCCCAGCAGCGAGAAGCCACCGAGGATGGTGCGGGCGTAGTAGCTGATGCCGTAGCGGTTCAGCAGATCGCCCTCGGTGGAGGTGTCGAGGATGTTGTATTCGACCACCCGCGAAACGTCTTCGGCGAAGGTCACCTGGTTGCCCGGGCTCTCCCACTGCTTGACCTTGGCCAGGGCAGCAATGGCCAGGCTCGACGGCGACAGGAACACGTTTTTCTTCGCAGCCTTGGAGTACACCGACGGCATGTTGTGCACCAGCAGGCAACGGTCGAAACCCAGCTCCGCACCGCCCAGTTCCTGGCTGTAGGTCACCTGGTCGGCGACTGCGGCGTCCTTGCCGTCGAGCACCACACGGGCCTTGATGCGTTTGCCGAAGGAGGCAAACTCGCCGGCCACGGCTTTAGTGCCGGTAAAGCCCGGCGCGCCGATGATGGTCAGGTCCTCAGGCACACCGCTCAATGCCGCGAGGCCGAGCTTGCGACCGGTCAGCGGATCGATGCCACCGATGACGTTGTTCAGCGTGTCAGCCGGGGTCGCGCCCTCTTCGACGATGACTACGTAGACCGGCACCTTGACCACTTTCAGGATCTGGAAGACAGCGTGATACAGCGTGCCTTCTTCGGTGCCGGTCGGATCGAGCAGCGCCTGGGTGGTGAAGCTGTTGATGCGGAATGGCGCATTGCGTGGAATCAACGGGTCGGCCTTCGGCGCGGTGCCGATCAGACCGATGACGTTGTCACCCAGGCCACCCATGGCCTCGGGGGATTCAGTGGCATTGACGGTGATGCCGTTGTGCTCGAAGTTCAAAACCTCAGCCATGGTTATTCAGCCTTCTTGGCAGCGGCTTTTTTCGCCGCGGTGGATGGAGAGGCCGAATCGGCAGCCTCGGTTTTCTTCAGTTCCAGGCGACCCGCGCTGCGCAACGCGCTGGCCTCCACATCGAGCAATTGCAGTTGCTGGCCGATGCTTGACCAATGACCCCTTCCAACGGGGAACGGGACGAGCACGGTGTAGGTTTGGCGTTCTGCCATTTTGTGTTTCTCCATGAATGAAAAAGCCCCTTGGGACGGGGGCTGTTGGGTGTGGTGGGTTTGTTTGGCGGATAAGAAAACGCCCCGGCGGTGCGGGGCGTTTACAGGACCTGTTCTGCGATCCAGTCGGGTTGTACTGGGCGGAATTGCTCGGTGGGAAAGTCCGGCTGTTGTGGCCAGTCTCGCAGGGCCTGCATGTAATCCAGCAACTGTGCGAACCGGGGCGGCGTAACCGAGGTTGGTCGACTCAGTTCCTGCTCGTCGCGATGACGGTCCCGAATCCATTGCACCCGCAAAATTTCGCAGTCGCGCCACGATCGTTCCGTCGCGGCCAGGTCCTCGGGTGGCGGATCGATCAGGATTGGCAATCCTTCAGCATCATGACTGCGAACCTTGCCCGGCACGGGATTCGCCAAAACGGCTTGATAGCGCTCATCGTCGATGGGTTTGGCGTCCTCGGGAATTTGCGCGTGAAAGCCCTGGAGATAGGTGCAACCGGTGGATTGGCTGTAGAAACGCTTCATGCTCAGACTCCAAATGCCCATGCTCGGGAAGGTGCGGTGATCACCCCCCAGTTGTGCAAGTTGACGCCCGTCGTCGAAAGAGTACCGGGCACGATATTTCCTGAGTTGCTGTTAGACGTGCTCCCGATAGCGCAAGCCCCTCCAAAAAGACAGGCCGAGCGGAAAGCGATAGGCCAGGCGACAGATCCCGATAGCCCGGCTGCAATACTCCCGACTGTGGTCCACTGGATAATGAAGCTGAACATCCACGTCGGAAAAATGATGTAGCCATTCGCGTTAAGGCTGGCTGTTATGCCCCAACGCATTTTTTTAGGCGTGATGAAGGTCGTGTCATCGGTCCCGGAATCTGCTTGAGTTTGTGTGGCGACCTTGGCTGTTCCTTGATTGGTTTCAGTTGCCTGAGCGGAGAACGCAGACAGAGCCGCGACCAGCGCGGCGATATCGATATTTCCCTGATTGATCGGCGCGTTCCAGGCCTTGATGCACCAAATCACAGCCAAGTTACGAGGACGAGTTTCAGTACCACCAGTGCTAGTCGTAGTGTTGTTACTGAGAATCGAACCTCCCGCAATGTTACCAACAGAATCGCCAAGGTTACGGTTAGCTGCCGCTCCGGAGCCCATGTAGGTCTGTGAGTGAACGTGAGACTTGAAATCATCAATCTGGTAGCTGCCAATTGCTCGACCAGCATCGATACCGCGCCCATGGTCCCAGCCACGCAGGAACTCGCCACGCGATTCCGGCAACCGGAAGTTACCTGCGCCCTCGTCTCCCTTGTTGAACGCTGTTCCCAGAAAAGCCGCTAGATCCGGATAGGTCGCAATACTCTTGACACTTCCATCGACCTCCAGAAATCCAGGTGCGATTTTGTTCACCGGAAACGCCACAACAGTACCCACCGGCAACGCTGAGGCCTGCGCAATCAATGCCTCGATCTCTGGCTTTGTGTAAGTGTCCTTGATGCCGAACCCGGCCAGAGTCTCCGGGTTGGTTCCTGCCGTGGCGCGACCGTACTTATCGACCGTCAAACTCTTGTACGTACCAGCCTGAATCCCGGTTCGACCGGCGAGCATTTCAAAACTCAGCGCGGTGGTGTCCAGGGTAATCGGGCCGTTGGTGACCAGGTGCCACAGCGAATCGCCGTTCACCGCGCCCTCTTCGACCATCACGGTCAGGCCCGGTGAGACTTTCGCGCTGGAGTTGGCATCCGTGGCACGGACCCAGGCGCCGTTGGCGACGATCCAGATGCCGTTGTCCTTTGCCAACGTCTGCGATGCCAACAGCACTCGCTGGCCAAATGTCACAGCAACGCCATCGATCTGCTGCGCCCCGCTCAACACCACATTGCCCGTCGCTGCCACGCGCACCGATTGCTTGCCATCGAGCTTGGCCAACTCTTCGGCCAGATAGCTCATGACCCAGGCCCGCGTGGCCTTGACCACCGTGTCATCGATCAACAACGTCACCATCGACGCATTACTCGTCTCGAAAATCGAGCGAATGTAGAACTCTTTCCCTGAGCCGGAAGTCGCCAGCACCGGTTTGAACGACTCCGGATACTTGACGATGGCATACAAGATCCCGGTGTCGGTCCACAGCCCGGCTTCACGCACATACCAGCCGCCATCCTCTGGCGGGATGGTCACTTCAGCCAACAACCAGCTTGGGTTCTTCTCGTCCTGGAACAACGCGTTGAGCGGCCCGCGCCAGACTTCGCGCTTGAGCGCGGTGGCAGTGGCCGCCGGGTTGTAGACCGTGCCGCCGCCGTCACCGACGGAAATCTGCGACAGCTTGATTGGAACGCCCGCTGCCTTGCAGGCGGTTTCGTAGGCAATCCCTGCATTGGTGAGCAGGGTGTAATAGTCAGCCATTCAGGCCCCCTGAGGATAAATAGTGGATGTTTCGACGCTGTAGAATCCGGCGGCCATGAAGGCCTGGCCTGACGCTTCCAGCCCTTCAATGACAACGGGATAAACCGTGGTCAGCTCGCCGCACACGGTTGCCGCACCGATGACGTGACTGCCGAAAGCGCTCAAGCCGACCGAGACCGACAAGGTGTCGCGTTCGCTTTTAGCGTCGGCCAGGCGTCGATCGAGACGTGCATCGATTTCTTCGCTGTAAGGCTGCTCGGTGAACGCCCTGACGGAAAAACTGTAAGGCGCGCCTGCGGGTGTCTGCTCATACCAGGCCCGGACCTCAGGCATCAGGCGCAACCCCTTGGCCGCGTTTTCCAGTGCCTGACGAGTACCAGCCCCGCGTGCCGTGGGCCAGGCGAGTTCAACGGTCAAACGCTTTTCCGTTTCGGCCGCTTCGGAACTCCACTCCCTGACACCACGGTCCGCCGCGAGATAAGGCAGAAACGCCAAAGGCGTCGCAGCTGCATTCATCAATTCGGGAAACGGCGGCGCAATGCGATCAAGCAAGGTGCCGAACCCGAGATCGAGAGCTCTTTCCAGCGCGGAGCTGTTGGCGGGTAACAGACTCGGACGAGGGGACTGATCACTCATAGCGTGAGCACCTCCACCTCGACATCGGTGCAGTAAGGCGCCTCGAACGCCGTCGCCACAATCGGCGCCAGAGGTTCGAGAATCTCCAGTTGAACCGCGCCAGCGCTGTGCAGCGTGTAGTCGATCCAGCTCGGGTCGACCCGCCCTTCGAGGCGATGGCAGGTGTCGGCATAGTCTTGCAACTGCTGTTGTGCGGCGACCTTCGTCAATCCCGAATCCGGGCCGGCGTTGATCCTGGCGATAACCCGGATCTTGTAGGACTTGATGTGAGCACTCTGCACCGTGACCCGATCCGTTTCCGGTCGTACATCAGGTCGCTCGAAGTGTTGACGCACTCGGTCGAGCAACGCCCCGGAGGCTTCGCCATCACCCTTCCGCGACAGTACGGTGACCATCACTTCGCCAGGCGCCGTTCGCCGTCCGTTGCCATCCTTGACCTGTGCGGCATAGCCATCGGGATCGAAGGAATACGTGACCGTCACCTCGCCCGCCGCAGCGGATTCCACGTTCACTGTCGGACGTTCGCCTAGAGTGAACACCTCGCGGCGATACTGCATTCGCGAGCCGGCAGCCGGAGCGTGGGGCGCCAGGTAGTAGCGCAATCGTGCGTCGTCGTCGCTTTCATAGACCGGCGCAACGGGCGGGAACGCCGCCGGATCGCCGGGATCGAGCAACTGACGCTCCAGCCCCATGTCCGCCAGACGGGCATCGAGGTTGCTGCCGGTCGCCCACCACGCCAGCATCTGCTTGATGCGAGCGTTGTATTTACGCTCGTGCAGTTGCAGTCGCACACAAAAGGCTTCGAGGGCCAAGGTCAACAGTTCACTTTCGTTTTCCAGGCTGACCTTGAGTTTTTCTGCGCTCTGCGGTGCTCGGGCGCCGACGTACTCGACGACAAAGGTCTTGAATTCGGCCAGCAGATCCTCGAACGCGTCGATCGTGACGATTGCCGGCTCGGCCAACTGGTTCTGACCCGGGATCAACATGCTCATGTCACCACCTCGAACGTCTGATTACGGTTTTGCCAGGTGCCGGCGAAGCGCAGGAGCAATCCGGCGCCGTGTCGGCTGGCGACGATGACCTGCGGCAGAAAGTCGCCGATGCCGTTCTGGCTGTTGTAGAACGCCTGTGCGGCGTGGCTCTGGGCCAGGATCAGCAAGTCGTCACCAAGGTTCTGCCCCAACAGGTCCGGAATGGCAGAGCCATACAACGGACGCTTCTGGCGGGTGCCCAAGGGCGTGGTCAGCGCCCGGGTCGCGCGCTGCACAAACTGCGGCCAGTCGTCGACGGTCGCGCCGGTGTTTCTATCGATTCCAATCATTGGAAATACTCTTAAGCGGTGCTGATCACGCGACCCTGGTGATCCACCAGCGGGCCGCTCAGGTGCACACCGGATGCGTCGAGTCGCAAGCCGACCGCGCCCAGTTGCAGTTCAATGGCTTCGGGATTCATTACCAGTCGCGCCGGGCCGATGCTCAACTCAAGCGTTTCGCGATTACCGTTGAAGGCCGCCGGGCCGTTGTTCCAGTGCAGCGCATGACTGGCGTCGTCGTAGCCGCTTTCCGTTCCGTCCCCATAGAGGCGACGCGTCAGCGAAGCCTGGGTCGAGGCTGGGGGAAACTGATTGCCATTAAGTCCGAACAACGCAACGGATTGAGCACTGCTCTCCCCTGCGCCATGGTTCAACAACAAGCACTGCTCACCCACAGAAGGAATTCGCGACTCGCTTTGCGCACCGGCGCTCGGATTGAAAAAGCGGATGGCGGGTGTCAGCAATTCACCGTGTCGGACCCGGCAGGTGTTGCTGGCCGCATCGACCTCCTGGCACACGCCAATCCGACAGACACCGTCAGTACGCCGGTTCAGGTCTTCGAGCTCGGCGTCCATCTCGGCCAGGCGCTCAATGATCGGGCCAAGTTGCAGGCGTAAAAGCGCATCGAACATGGTTCAGCCCTCGAGTTCTGTGTACTGGTTCGGGTCGTCGATATCCGAGACTTCCCAGGTACGGGCGAATTTGGGGATGCCCAGCGGGTCGTCCAGCAACAGCGCGCCGAAGTACAACGTCTGGGTGAAGGACAGCGTCCACGCGCAGACCTCCTGTGTGCCGCTGATCAGCACCGAAGGGATAGCATCCAGATCCGTCGGCAGATCACATTGATCGCCCGGCAGTCCCCATCGGTTATCCGTGACCAGATCCTTGAGCGCACTGGTCAGGTCGCAGGCAGCAAGCCTCGGGTTCACGGATGCGGGATGCATCACGGCTTGCAGTGAAACCGTCAACACATGAGCGATACGCCCATCGCTGGCACGGGAGTCAGCTGCATCACGTTCGATGGAAATCAACACCCAGGGCTGATCGCCGACATCGGTGAAATCTTCACGACTGCCGACGTTGATACCGAGACCTGAGTTGCGTAGTGCTGTGACAATCGCGGCATAAAGCTGCGAAGGTTTTTCGATGACTGAGGGCATAAAAACTTCCTGTTCATGCGTCGAAGGGATCACGGTGGGTCGGAGCGAGAATCACGGGGCGGCACTTCACACAAGCCGATCCGTTTCGCCGCCCAGCGCTCATACAGTCCGATGGCCACGTCCGCCCCGGCCATCGCCGTCAGGCAACCAAAGGCGCCCGCGGCCCAGATCGACACGCCGGCGGCGTACAGCAGCAGGATCGCCGAGACGCCGCAGACCATGCAGGCGCCGGAGCGCAAGGCCAGCCGCCGCAGCAGTGACCAGCCGCGGGCGCCGTCCTTGTCGGCGCGCCACATTTCGCCGGACACCCCGCCCACCAGGGCGAGGACGATGACGAGCCAGATCGGCATGTCCAGCAACGCTTGTTGCTCGTTTGTCATGTCACGCCTCCCGGGGTGATTGATGAGTGATAGGTGTTGGGTTCAATCGCTGTCTCTTGTGTGCCTGACGTCAGGTAGGCATTCCAAAAAGCCCGACTCGCGTCGGGCTTTTCAGTAATGCGGTCCTTCGCGTCGACCTTTCGGCGCTACTGGCGCGGTACGGGTCCATTCAAATTGTTTTTCCGACCGCGGTCCCTGCCCGCCGGATAACTGCTTCTGGTGCTTTACGCTGCACACCCGGGTCAGTTGCCAACCCTCTGAACCGTTGAGGCCGGTTCATCGCTGCCTTTTTTGGGGGAACTAAAGAGCTTCGTTTCGAGCCGCTTTGTTGAGCGGCTTGAGACAAAGAATATGCATGTATGCATATACAGTCAATGCACAAATGCATTTATTTATGCACGACAAATGCATCAACGCATCAAACGCCCGTAGACAAAGGCGCTGGCGGTTTTTGGCAGGCGAAAAAAACCCGCTCGATGGCGGGTTTTATCTGACAGCGGTGAGGTTAACGGGCGTACATGCCCCACCAGAAGACGTGACCGAGGATGACGATTTGCTCTTCCTGCATTTCCTGGAAGCTGTAGTCCTCATCCGGATGTTCATCTCGGTTGAAGCTGCGCAGGCGAATCCCGGTCGGCAGGCGATAAAGCTGTTTTACTCGCAACTGGCCGTTATGGTTGATTGCATAAAGGTCGCCATCAATGATGTCGCCAATCCCGCATTTGCCGGCATTGACCCCGACCGTGGCACCGTCGCGCAGCACCGGCAACATGCTGTTGCCACGTACGGTCACGCATTTGGCCTGGTCGAACTGCACACCGTTGTGGCGCAAGCTGCGCTTGCCGAAGCGCAGGCTAGAGCGCTCGCTCTCTTCGATGACGAATCTTCCTGATCCCGCAGCCAATTCAACCTCGCGAAGAAAGGGCACCGACACCTCGTCGTCATCGACGGGGGTATCGTCGTCCCACAGACTGATGTCCTTGAGTTCCGAATGCAGTTCTTCGCGCGCGCCAACGCCAGCTGGCGTGACTTCCGCGCGGCCGCGCAATTGGTCGGTGCTCACGGCGAAGTACTCGGCGATCTTCGAAATGTGTTTATCCGAAGGATCGACGATCTTCCCGCTGAGAATTCGCGAAAGTGTGGATTGAGGCACGCCGGTGCGACGGTGAAGCTCCGTGGGGGAGATCCCGTGCTGATCGAGCAGCGCTCTTAAGACGGTAGAAACATTGCGTTTTTGCATAACGTGCATAGTGCTTGTTCTTTTCGCGGGAGGCAAATGCAGAATTGCATTTATGTCGCATAAACAGCGCATAAAGCAGCAGAAACACACCGCGTGGCGTTCGTGCCTGCGTCCGACAGACCGCCCATGTTAATCTTGCGCCCATTGCGGAAAAGCCGGGCCAAGGCCCCACTTTTGCCCCACACCTTTCGACGAGTTTTCCGATCCCCGATGAATAAAGCCCTGTCCGACCTGTCCTCCCACACGCCGATGATGCAGCAGTACTGGCGCCTGAAGAATCAGCACCCCGACCAGTTGATGTTCTACCGCATGGGTGACTTCTACGAGATCTTCTATGAGGACGCGAAGAAGGCCGCCAAGTTGCTGGACATCACCCTGACCGCTCGCGGGCAGTCCGCTGGGCAGGCGATTCCGATGTGCGGGATTCCTTACCACGCCGCCGAAGGTTACCTGGCGAAACTGGTGAAGCTCGGCGAATCGGTGGTGATCTGCGAGCAGGTCGGCGACCCGGCCACCAGCAAAGGGCCGGTGGATCGTCAGGTGGTACGGATCATTACGCCGGGGACGGTGAGTGACGAGGCGCTGCTCGATGAACGTCGCGACAACCTGATCGCTGCCGTGCTGGGTGATGAACGCCTGTTCGGCCTGGCCGTGCTGGATATCACCAGTGGCAACTTCAGCGTGTTGGAAATCAAGGGCTGGGAAAACCTGCTGGCTGAGCTGGAGCGGGTCAATCCTGTAGAGCTGCTGATCCCGGATGACTGGCCGAAGGATTTGCCCGCGGAAAAGCGTCGCGGAGTTCGTCGCCGTGCGCCGTGGGATTTCGAGCGTGATTCGGCGCTGAAAAGTCTTTGCCAGCAATTTTCTACCCAAGACCTTAAAGGCTTCGGCTGCGAAAACCTGACGCTCGCCATCGGCGCCGCCGGTTGCCTGTTGGCCTACGCCAAAGAAACCCAGCGCACCGCCCTGCCGCACTTGCGCAGCCTGCGCCATGAACGCCTGGACGACACCGTGGTGCTGGACGGCGCGAGTCGTCGCAACCTGGAGTTGGACACCAACCTCTCGGGCGGTCGTGACAACACCCTGCAATCGGTGGTCGACCGTTGCCAGACCGCCATGGGCAGCCGTCTGCTGACCCGCTGGCTGAACCGTCCGCTGCGCGATCTGACCGTTTTGCTGGCACGCCAGACGTCGATCACTTGCCTGCTGGACGCCTACCGTTTCGAGAAGCTGCAACCGCAACTCAAGGAAATTGGTGACATCGAGCGGATTCTCGCGCGGATCGGCTTGCGCAACGCTCGCCCGCGCGACCTGGCACGTCTGCGTGATGCCCTCGGCGCCCTGCCAGAACTGCAAATGGCGATGACCGAGCTGGAAGCCCCGCACCTGCAACAACTGGCGACGACCACCAGTACCTACCCGGAACTGGCGGCGCTGCTGGAAAAAGCCATCATCGACAACCCGCCAGCGGTAATCCGCGACGGCGGCGTGTTGAAGACCGGTTACGACAGCGAACTCGATGAACTGCAATCGCTGAGCGAGAACGCCGGGCAATTCCTGATCGACCTCGAAGCCCGCGAAAAGGCCCGCACCGGCCTGTCGCACCTGAAGGTCGGCTACAACCGCATCCACGGTTACTTCATCGAACTGCCGAGCAAGCAGGCTGAATCGGCACCGGCCGATTACATCCGTCGCCAAACGCTCAAGGGCGCCGAGCGTTTCATCACGCCGGAGCTGAAGGCCTTCGAAGACAAAGCGTTGTCGGCCAAGAGCCGTGCGCTGGCTCGCGAGAAAATGCTCTACGAAGCCTTGCTTGAAGACCTGATCTCGCAATTGCCGCCGTTGCAGGACACCGCCGGCGCTCTCGCTGAGCTGGATGTTTTGAGCAACCTGGCCGAGCGGGCGCTGAACCTCGACCTGAACTGCCCGCGCTTCGTCAGCGAGCCGTGCATGCGCATTACCCAGGGTCGCCACCCAGTGGTTGAGCAAGTGTTGACCACGCCGTTCGTGGCCAACGACCTGAGCCTCGACGACAACACGCGCATGCTGGTGATCACCGGCCCGAACATGGGCGGTAAATCCACCTACATGCGCCAGACCGCTTTGATCGTGCTGCTGTCGCATATCGGCAGCTTCGTGCCGGCGGCCAGTTGTGAGTTGTCGCTGGTCGACCGCATCTTCACCCGGATCGGTTCCAGCGATGACCTGGCCGGTGGGCGCTCGACCTTCATGGTCGAAATGAGCGAAACCGCGAACATCCTGCACAACGCCACCGAACGCAGCCTGGTGCTGATGGACGAAGTTGGCCGCGGTACCAGTACTTTCGACGGTTTGTCCCTGGCTTGGGCGGCAGCGGAACGGCTTGCGCACCTGCGCGCCTACACACTGTTCGCCACCCACTACTTTGAGCTGACGGTCCTGCCGGAAGCCCAGCCGCTGGTGGCGAACGTGCACCTCAACGCAACCGAGCACAACGAGCGCATCGTGTTCCTGCACCACGTGCTGCCGGGGCCTGCCAGCCAGAGCTACGGCCTGGCGGTGGCGCAGTTGGCCGGTGTGCCAAGCGAAGTGATCGTGCGCGCCCGCGAGCATTTGAGCCGCCTGGAAGACACTGCCTTGCCCCATGAAGTGCCCAAGCCAGTCAAAGGCAAACCGGCCGCGCCGCAGCAGAGCGATATGTTCGCCAGCCTGCCGCATCCGGTGCTGGATGAACTGGCCAAGCTCGACCTGGACGACATGACACCGCGTCGTGCACTCGAAATGCTCTATACACTAAAGACACGGATCTAACGCATAGCCTTGCAAGCTGTTAGAATCTCGCGCGGTTTGGGATGCTGCAGGCTTTAGCCTGGCCTGCAGACTATCGCTCCCGAACCATGCGACCCCCACGTGAAGGGGCGCAGCAAGCCGCGCCTGAGGAGAAAATTAGAAATGACCTTCGTCGTCACCGACAACTGCATCAAGTGCAAGTACACCGACTGCGTAGAAGTCTGTCCGGTGGACTGCTTTTACGAAGGCCCGAATTTCCTGGTGATTCACCCGGATGAGTGCATCGACTGCGCACTGTGCGAACCTGAATGCCCTGCTGTGGCCATCTTCTCCGAAGATGAAATCCCTGCCGGCATGGAAAACTTCATTCAGCTGAACGTTGAGCTGGCTGAAATCTGGCCGAACATCACCGAGCGCAAGGATCCTTTGCCGGACTCTGCCGAGTGGGATGGCAAGCCAGGCAAGATCGAACACCTCGAACGCTGATTACCCCCGCGTTCTCGAAAAAGGCCCCACAAGGGCCTTTTTGCTTTTCTGCAGGCGAAAAAAAGGGGCGGTTTGACCCGCCCACATTTTTTCCTTATTCCCTGTGTTCCTTTTCATCGTCCTGATGAATCGCGTCCTGCGATTTCCGTTCCCCTCATCCTTGAAGGGCGTGTCTGTCCGTCGACACAACCCAGATACTAAAGCGATCCCGGATCGGAGCAACCGCCCTCAAGTACCGCGGCAGCCTGTCACATACCGTTAATATTTATAAATATCGTTATTTTTCAATGGGATAACTAAACTCAAATGAATGCCCCGCCCACTACCACAGTGTAAAAATAACGAACACTTACGAAAGAGTAAGCAAAGACTTACAACGCGAGACTACAAACCTGCGGTGGCTGCACAGTCGCGCGACCGCTTTCGCTCGGGCAACAAAAAGCCCCGAACCAGTCGGGGCTTTTTGTTGCCTGCTTCGAGTCGATTACTGAAACAGCGACTCGCTCGACAGGCCGTTTTTCTCCAGAATCTCCCGAAGACGCTTCAGGCCTTCAACCTGAATCTGTCTGACCCGTTCCCGGGTCAGGCCAATTTCCAGGCCTACGTCTTCAAGGGTGCTGCTCTCGTGACCGCGCAGGCCGAAGCGGCGTACAACCACCTCGCGCTGCTTGTCGGTCAGTTCCGAGAGCCATTGATCGATGCTCTGGGACAGGTCGTCATCCTGCAACAGTTCGCATGGATCGGTTGGGCGATCGTCGGTAAGGGTGTCCAGCAGGGTTTTATCCGAATCCGGACCCAGCGAGACGTCGACCGAAGAAACCCGCTCGTTCAGGCCCAGCATGCGCTTGACCTCTCCCACCGGTTTTTCCAGCAGGTTGGCGATTTCTTCGGGTGAGGGTTCATGGTCGAGTTTTTGCGTCAGCTCCCGTGCAGCCCGCAGGTACACGTTAAGCTCTTTGACCACATGGATCGGCAACCGGATCGTCCGGGTCTGATTCATGATCGCGCGCTCGATGGTCTGACGAATCCACCAGGTTGCGTAGGTCGAAAAGCGGAAGCCGCGTTCAGGGTCGAACTTCTCCACCGCCCGGATCAAGCCGAGGTTGCCCTCTTCGATCAGATCGAGCAGCGACAAGCCACGATTGACGTAACGCCGGGCGATTTTCACCACCAGCCGAAGGTTACTTTCAATCATGCGTTTGCGCCCGGCCGGATCGCCACTTTGCGACAGTCGCGCAAAATGAACTTCTTCTTCGGGGGACAACAGAGGGGAAAAGCCGATTTCATTGAGGTACAGCTGCGTGGCATCAAGTGCCCGCGTGTAGTCAATGTACTTGTGTTGCTTCAACGACGCGGAGTGTTTGGATTTGGCACGAACGGAAGGTGGAGCCGCCCCTTCATCATTCGACATCGAATCCGTACCGATGCCGGTCTCCATCAGGAGAACCTCATCGTCGATGTCAAACTCCGGCACTTCTTTACTGAGAGCCATTGTTATAGTCCTTTGGTGAGTTCGACCTCAAGCTCAAGCGGCGCCTTTATCCTTGGCAACGCTGGAGCCTGTCCCCTCTACGTGACGGAACAGGCTGGAAGCGATCAACGACGCGGCAGGAATTGCAGCGGATCTACAGGTTTACCTTGGCGGCGAATCTCAAAATGCAGTTTCACCCGGTCTGTACCCGTTGACCCCATTTCGGCAATTGTCTGTCCGACCTTGACCTGCTGCCCCTCCCGAACCAACAGCCTGCGGTTATGTCCGTAGGCACTGACGTAGGTTTCGCTGTGTTTGATGATGACTAATTCGCCGTAGCCCCTTAAGCCACTCCCGGCGTATACCACCGTCCCATCAGACGCAGCTAAAACAGGCTGTCCCAAATCTCCGGCGATATCAATTCCTTTATTCAAACTACCGTTTGAAGAGAATTTTCCAATCAAAATGCCATTGGATGGCCATCCCCAGCCGGTCGGGGCCGGGCCCGGAGCAGGCAATGGAGCGGGTGCCGGCTTGTTGGCGACGGACGGTACAACCACCGCCGTGGTGGGAGTGCCACCGTCGACCGGACGACGAATGACCGTGGTTTTACTCGAGGAAGAAGGTGTTGAATTCGAGGAACTGACCACCGTTGTCGGCGTTGAACCGGTGCGGCCATCAAAGCGAATCGTCTGACCTGGATGGATCGTGTAAGGCGCCGGGATGTTGTTGCGTGCAGCCAGGGCCTTGTAGTCCCAGCCGTAGCGGAAAGCGATCGAGAACAAGGTGTCTTTCGGTCGAACGACGTATTGCCCCGTCGTCACTGCCGGACGCTGGGTGGCGGCATTGTTGCGGTCGACGACGCGCACGTCGCTGGATTTGTTGCTGGAACAACCGACCAGCAAGGTGCTCATGACAAGGCCAGTCACCAGGCGCTGAAAGCTCGTTTTACCCATACGCTGCGCTATGACTGTGAGACTCACCCGCCGCTCCCTTTGTGGTGGCTGAAAATGTGATTTGCCGTGTTCCGGCACGAAATGTCGCAAGTATAACGGGCCGTGCAAGCTTTACCCTTAATGAAGCGAAATGGCGTCGCGCACACGTTTGCTGTCTGACAAAACAACCTGTTTAACCAATCGACGCCGCTGTAAGACAAAGGCCATCGAAGAGAATTCAGCGCGCTGAAATAAATGCTCAGGCCAGTGGCCCGTTTAGCAATGGAACGAAGCGAACGTTCCCCAGAACCCGTCTGGAAAAACCCTGTTCTTCTCGAATGATCAGCAGCAATTGTTGCACCTCACCGGAGCCGACCGGGATCACCAGACGCCCCCCTGGCGCCAATTGATCGAGCAAGGCCTGAGGCACATCGGTGGCCACAGCAGTCACGATGATTCCGTTGTACGGTGCCAACGCCGGCCACCCTTCCCAGCCATCGCCCCAGCGGAAAACCACGTTGCGCAGGTTCAACTCGATCAGGCGTTCCTTGGCCCGGTCTTGCAGCACCTTGATGCGCTCCACGGAAAACACCCGTTCGACCAGCTGCGACAACACCGCCGTCTGATAACCCGAACCCGTGCCGATCTCCATGACCTTGTCCAGCGGCCCGGCTTCCAGCAGCAACTCGCTCATGCGAGCGACCATATAAGGCTGGGAGATGGTCTGGTTATGGCCGATCGGCAGCGCGGTATCCTCGTAGGCCCGGTGCGCCAGTGCCTCGTCGACGAACAGGTGACGCGGTGTACGACGGATGACTTCCAGCACCTTGGCGTTGGAGACTCCTTCCTCGTACAGACGCTGAATCAACCGCTCGCGGGTCCGCTGCGAGGTCATGCCGATGCCGCGATGCAGCATATCGTCTTGTCCACGAGTCATCAGCGCAGCCCCTCCAGCCAGCCATCAAGACTTCTGAAGGCATCGTTGAAGGTGCGATCCAGTTGCAATGGGGTGATCGAAACATACCCCTGCATGACTGCATGGAAATCGGTGCCTGGCCCGCCGTCTTCGGCGTCCCCTGCTGCGGCGATCCAGTAACCTGCCTTGCCCCGCGGGTCGACCACTTTGATCGGCGCTGCGGCGCGGGCGCGATGCCCGAGGCGGGTCAACTGAATGCCGCGGATGTGTTCCAGCGGCAAGTTGGGAATGTTCACGTTCAGTACCGTGCGCGGTGGCAAGTCGAGATCAGCATGGGCCTCGACCAGTTTTCGCGCAAAGTACGCCGCTGTAGGAAGGTTCTCGACTTGTCGTGAGACCAACGAAAAGGCGAACGCAGGACGTTCGAGGAAGCGCCCTTCCAAAGCTGCCGCCACCGTGCCGGAATACAGCACATCGTCCCCCAGGTTGGCGCCCAGGTTGATCCCGGAAACCACCATGTCCGCTTCGCGCTCCAGTAAGCCGTTAAGGCCCAGGTGCACGCAATCGGTGGGAGTACCGTTGAGGCTGATGAAGCCGTTGCCCAGTGTCTGCGGGTGCAACGGACGGTCGAGCGTCAGCGAACTGCTGGCGCCGCTTTTGTCCTGGTCCGGGGCGATAACCACGCATTCGGTGTAATCCGCCAGCGCAGCATAAAGCGCGGCGAGACCGGGTGCGGTTACCCCATCGTCGTTAGAAATCAGAATACGCATGGGCTGTCCGTCTGCCCCACCGGCACCAGATCAACGAGCTCGCGCACCAATACGGTGGCGAAGCATCCGGCCGGAAGGACGAATTCCAGTTGCAGAATGTCAGGCTCGGGATAATGCCACGTCAACCCACCAATGGGCAGCCGCAGGATGCGACGTTCGTGGCTCATACCGGCGTTGATCAACCAATCGCGAAGGTCTGCTTCGCGCGCGGCGATCGCCTGCTCCAGTTCATGGACAGCGCCCGTGGCCGGCGAGTCACCTTCGCCCCACTGCGGGCCGGTCGGGTGCAGATCGAGAATCGCCAGACGCGGGTCGCTGCACTCGGCCTCACCGGCCGGAAAGAAGCTGCGGCTATCGGTGAACGCCAGCAGGTCACCGACCTGGGCGCGCTGCCAGGTGCCGTCGGCGACACGCGCAGCCAACACCTGATTGAACAGAAAACTACGGGCGGTCGAGAGCAGACGCGAACGCACGTTACGCTGTTCCGGCAAGGCCTTGCGTGCAGCCCAGGCACGGGCGTCGACCACGTTGCCGCCGTCATGCCCGAAGCGCTGGGCGCCGAAATAATTGGGGATGCCGTGTTTGACGATCAGTTGCAGGCGCTCTTCGATGGCAGCTTTGTCACCGGCGAACTGAGTCAGGCGCAAAGTGAAACCGTTGGCCGAGTGCGCACCGCGTTGCAGCTTGCGTTTGTGTCGGCTGGTCTTGAGGATTTTCAGCGTGTCGTTTTCTGCCGCGGACAAATCCGGGTCGGCCTTGCCCGGCAGTTGCACGCTGAACCACTGGCGCGTCAGCGCCTGACGGTCCTTGAGCCCGGCGTAGCTGACGGTGCGCAGTGGAACGCCGGCAGCTTTAGCGATCCGCCGTGCCGCCTCTTCAGTATTCAGGCCGCGCTTCTCCACCCAGACCCACAGGTGTTCGCCGTCGCCGCTCAGGGGAATATCAAGGACTTCGTCGACCTGGAAATCTTCTGCGATCGCCTTCAGTACCGCTGTGCCGAGGGCTTCGCCATAGGCACGCGGGCCGAGTAGTAGCAGTTCGTTCATGCGCGCAGCAACAAGGCAACGGAATGCACGGCAATGCCTTCTTCGCGACCGACAAAGCCAAGCTTTTCGGTGGTGGTAGCTTTTACGTTCACTTGATCCAACTCAACTTGAAGATCCGCGGCAATCAGCGCACGCATCGATTCGATATGCGGCGCCATTTTCGGCGCCTGGGCAACGATAGTGTTATCGACGTTGCCGACCTTCCAGCCTTTGGCGTGGATCAGTGCGACGACATGACGCAACAGCGCACGGCTGTCGGCGCCTTTGAATTGCGGGTCGGTGTCCGGGAAATGCTTGCCGATGTCACCCAGCGCAGCAGCGCCGAGCAAGGCATCGCTCAAGGCGTGCAGCAGGACGTCACCGTCGGAATGAGCGAGCAGCCCGAAGCTGTGTGCGATCCGCACGCCGCCCAGAGTAATGAAATCGCCTTCAGCGAAACGGTGCACATCATAGCCGTGGCCAATACGCATAAAAAAACGCCCCGATTTTTGTCAGGGCGTGATTCTACCTGCATTAGGCACCCAGAGCATGCGCGTGATGCTGCAAGTGATCTTCGATGAAACTGGCAATGAAGAAATAGCTGTGGTCGTAGCCGGGTTGCAGGCGCAACGTCAGCGGATGACCGGCCAGTTTGGTTGCCTGTTGCAAGGCTTCAGGCTTGAGCTGGGTGGCGAGGAAGTCGTCCCGATCACCCTGATCGACCAGCAGCGGCAACTTCTCGTCCGCCTCGGCAATCAACGCACAGGCGTCCCACTCGCGCCACTTCGAACGGTCTTCGCCCAGATACCGAGAGAACGCCTTCTGCCCCCAAGGGCAGTCCATCGGATTGTTGATCGGCGAGAACGCCGACACCGACAGATAACGCCCCGGATTGCGCAACGCACAGACCAGCGCACCGTGGCCACCCATGGAGTGACCGCTGATGCCGCGCTTGTCCGACGCCGGGAAATGGGCTTCGACCAGTGCCGGCAATTCCTGCACGACGTAGTCATGCATCCGATAGTGCCGCGACCAGGGTTCCTGCGTGGCGTTCAAATAGAAGCCGGCACCGAGACCGAAGTCCCAGGCACCGTCCGGATCACCTGGCACATCGGCGCCGCGCGGACTGGTGTCCGGTGCAACGATGATCAGCCCCAGCTCGGCGGCCATGCGCATCGCGCCGGCCTTCTGCATGAAGTTCTCGTCGGTGCAGGTCAGGCCGGACAGCCAATACAACACCGGCAGCTTGCCGCCCTGCTCCGCTTGCGGTGGCAGGTACACGGCAAACACCATGTCGCAACCAAGCACGTCGGAGCGGTGTCGATAGCGCTTGTGCCAGCCGCCGAAGCTTTTCTGGCAGGAAATATTTTCCAGGCTCATGGCAGACCTCAGAAATGGATGACGGAGCGGATGCTTTTTCCTTCATGCATCAGGTCGAATGCCTTGTTGATGTCTTCCAGGCCCATGGTGTGGGTGATGAAAGTGTCCAACGGGATTTCGCCGGTTTCGGCCATTTCCACATAGCTTGGCAACTCGGTACGGCCACGCACGCCGCCGAATGCCGAACCGCGCCAGACGCGACCGGTGACCAACTGGAATGGACGAGTCGCGATTTCCTGGCCGGCACCGGCGACACCGATGATGACCGACTCGCCCCAACCCTTGTGGCAGCACTCAAGGGCGGCGCGCATCAATTGCACGTTGCCGATGCACTCGAACGAGAAATCGACGCCGCCATCGGTCATGTCGACGATGACTTCCTGGATCGGACGATCGAAGTCTTTCGGGTTCACACAATCGGTTGCACCCAGCTGTTTGGCGATCTCGAATTTCGCCGGGTTGATGTCGATCGCGATGATGCGTGCAGCCTTGGCTTTGACCGCGCCGATGACTGCCGACAGACCGATGCCGCCCAGGCCGAAAATGGCCACGGTATCACCTGGTTTCACCTTGGCAGTGTTGAGCACTGCACCGATCCCGGTGGTGACACCGCAACCCAGCAGGCAGACTTTTTCCAGTGGCGCTTCTTTAGCAATCTTGGCGACGGAGATTTCCGGCAGCACGGTGTACTCGGAAAACGTGGAAGTCCCCATGTAGTGGAAAATCGGCTGTCCTTTGTAGGAAAAGCGCGAAGTACCGTCAGGCATCAGCCCTTTGCCCTGGGTCGCACGAATGGCCTGGCAGAGGTTGGTCTTGCCCGACAGGCAGAATTTGCACTGACGGCATTCCGGGGTGTACAGCGGAATGACATGATCGCCGACGGCGACGGAAGTCACGCCCTCGCCGATCGCTTCAACGATTGCCCCACCTTCATGACCGAGGATCGACGGGAAGATGCCTTCCGGGTCAGCGCCCGACAGTGTGTAGGCATCGGTATGGCAGACACCGGAAGCCACCACGCGCAGCAACACTTCACCGGCCTTGGGCATGGCGACATCGACTTCAACGATCTCCAGAGGTTTCTTGGCCTCGAAGGCAACGGCGGCGCGTGACTTGATCATGGTGATGCTCCAGTGAATAAAAACGAGACAGGGAGTGTATTACATGGCCTTACGATGAATAATCTGGGCAAATGCAAAATATTATTGCTGCACAGGGATAATCATCGATGTCTGAAAATCGCTGGGAAGGGATCGACGAGTTTGTGGCGGTTGCCGAATGCAGCCAGTTCACGGCTGCCGCGGAGCGTCTTGGGGTTTCTTCTTCCCATGTCAGTCGACAAATCGTACGCCTTGAAGAGCGATTGCAAACCCGTTTGCTCTACCGCAGCACCCGCCGGGTCACGCTGACCGAGGCTGGGCAAACCTTTCTGCAACATTGCCAGCGCTTGCAGGACGGTCGCGAAGAGGCGCTGCGAGCGGTCGGCGATTTGACCAGCGAACCCAAAGGCATGTTGCGCATGACTTGCGCAGTGGCTTACGGCGAACGCTTCATCGTGCCGTTGGTGACGCGTTTCATGGGGCTCTATCCGCAACTGCGGATCGACATTGAGCTGAGCAACCGCCAACTCGACCTGGTGCACGAAGGCCTCGACCTGGCGATCCGCCTCGGCCGCCTGCAAGACTCACGATTGGTCGCTACTCGCCTCGCTCCGCGACGCATGTTTCTCTGTGCGTCACCTTCCTACGTTGAACGGTATGGTCGGCCACACAGTTTGTCGGAATTGAGCCGTCACAACTGCCTCATCGGCAGCTCAGACCTATGGCAACTGGAGCAAAACGGGCGGGAGTTTTCGCAACGTGTGCAGGGAAACTGGCGCTGCAACAGTGGGCAAGCGGTGCTGGACGCGGCATTACAAGGCGTGGGGTTGTGTCAGTTGCCGGACTATTACGTGCTCGAACATCTGAAAAGCGGAGCCTTGATTTCGCTACTGGAAGCGCAACAACCGCCGAACACAGCGGTTTGGGCGCTGTATCCGCAGCAACGGCATCTGTCGCCGAAGGTGCGAAAGCTAGTGGATTACTTGAAGGAAGGATTGGCCGAACGGCCGGAGTACAGGATTTAAGATCAAAAGATCGCAGCCTTCGGCAGCTCCTACGGGATTGGGGTATGACATTCATTTGCGGATCCCCCTGTAGGAGCTGCCGCAGGCTGCGATCTTTTAGCGACGGTTAACCCAACGCTGTCTCAACCACTCCAGATCTTCAGGCCGGGTAACCTTGAGATTATCCGCTCGCCCCTCGATCAGGCGCGGCGATAAACCAGACCACTCCATGGCCGACGCCTCGTCGGTAATAACAGCGTCAGCCACCAGGCTGTCGGCCAACGCCCGATGCAACGCGCCAAGGCGAAACATCTGCGGCGTGTACGCCTGCCAGATCACACTGCGATCCACGGTCTCGACAACTCGACCGTGTGTATCGACGCGTTTGAGGGTATCCCGCGCGGGAACCGCCAGCAGCCCGCCGACAGGATCGTCAGCCAGTTCGGCCAGCAGTTTGTCCAGATCGTCGCGACTGAGATTCGGTCGCGCCGCATCGTGAACCAACACCCAGTCCTCATCACCGGCACCCTGAGCATGCAAATGCAGCAAGGCATTGAGCACTGACCCGGAACGCTCCGAGCCGCCTTCAACCCGCGTAATGCGCGCATCGCCGGCACAGGCCAGGTTCGGCCAATAAGGATCATCAACAGCAAGACTGACCACCAACCCCTTCAGGGAAGGATGATCAAGGAAACAGCCGAGGCTGTGTTCGAGAATAGTGCGACCACCCAGTTGCAAGTATTGCTTGGGACGGTCCGCGGCCATACGGGCACCGACGCCCGCGGCAGGAATCACGGCCCAGAAGGCCGGTAACGAATTAATCATTGGGCCAACTGGTAAAGGGTTTCACCGTCCTTGACCATGCCCAACTCATGGCGAGCCCGCTCTTCAACGGTCTCCATGCCCTTTTTCAACTCGCTGACTTCAGCGTCCATCACTCGATTGCGCTCAAGCAACACCTGGTTCTCAGCTTCTTGATCCGCGATCTGCTGCTTCAGCTCGGCCACTTGCGCCAGGCTGCCATTACCCACCCACAGGCGGTATTGCAGGCCAGCCAGCAGCAGGAGCAGGACGAGGAACAACCAATTGGGACTGCGCATCGAATATCAGGTATCCAGTGAAAAAAGACAGCCATACCAAAACATGAAGCTACTGATAGCACGAAGCCTGGAAGAACCAGGCTTGTGCTGATAAGGCATCAGATTAGTGGCAAAAACGTCGCTGTAGCGATTTTTCCGACACAATCCGCTGACTTTTTTACCTAGTACTCAATTAACCGCGGAATTCGCTGCGGCCGTTGTACTTGGCTTTACCGTTCAACTGCTCTTCGATACGCAGCAGTTGGTTGTACTTGGAGACGCGATCGGAACGGCACAGGGAACCGGTCTTGATCTGGCCAGCCGAGGTACCCACAGCCAGGTCGGCAATGGTCGAATCTTCGGTTTCGCCCGAGCGGTGCGAGATCACGGCGGTGTAACCGGCAGCCTTGGCCATCTGGATGGCTTCCAGGGTTTCGGTCAGGGTGCCGATCTGGTTGAACTTGATCAGGATCGAGTTGGCGATCTTTTTATCGATGCCTTCTTTCAGGATCTTGGTGTTGGTCACGAACAGGTCGTCACCTACCAGCTGAGTCTTCTCGCCGATCTTGTCGGTGAGGATTTTCCAGCCAGCCCAGTCGGACTCGTCCAGGCCATCTTCGATGGAGATGATCGGGTAACGCTCGGTCAGGCCTTTCAGGTAATCAGCGAAACCTTCAGCGGTGAACACCTGGCCTTCGCCGGACAGGTTGTACTTGCCGTCTTCGTAGAATTCGCTGGCCGCGCAGTCCAGAGCCAGAGTTACGTCGGTGCCGAGTTTGTAGCCAGCGTTGGCCACGGCTTCGGAGATCACTTTCAGTGCGTCTTCGTTGGACGCCAGGTTCGGCGCGAAACCACCTTCGTCACCGACGGCGGTGCTCAGGCCACGGGCCTTCAGCACAGCTTTGAGGTGGTGGAAAATTTCGGTGCCCATGCGCAGGCCTTCCGAGAAAGACTTGGCGCCAACCGGCTGAACCATGAATTCCTGAATGTCGACGTTATTGTCGGCGTGCTCGCCACCGTTGATGATGTTCATCATCGGAACCGGCATCGAGTAAACACCCGGAGTGCCGTTCAGGTTGGCGATGTGAGCGTACAGCGGCAGGTCCTGGTCCTGTGCTGCTGCCTTGGCCGCGGCCAGGGAAACGGCGAGGATCGCGTTGGCGCCCAGGGAGCCTTTGTTTTCAGTACCGTCGAGCTTGATCATCGCCAGATCGAGGGCTTTCTGGTCGCTTGGATCAGTGCCTTTCAACAGGTCGCGGATCGGACCGTTGATGTTGGCTACAGCTTTGAGTACGCCCTTGCCCAGGTAACGGCTCTTGTCGCCATCACGCAGCTCGAGCGCTTCACGCGAGCCAGTGGAAGCACCGGACGGCGCGCAAGCGCTGCCGATGATGCCGTTATCGAGAAGCACATCCGCTTCCACGGTGGGGTTGCCACGGGAGTCGAGAACTTCACGACCTTTGATGTCGACGATTTTAGCCATTGTTGTAAACACTCCAAAGTTGACGAAAACGACGCAGCTGTAGGAAATCTTCAATCGTCGGCAAGCGAGGTGCAGCGGGCAGTCTTGCAGACGACAAGGCTCAGGCCCGAGGGCCTGAGCGATAAATCGTGCGGTACTTTACCGGAGAAATGAGGATTACGCGGTTTCTACCGTCGGAAAACTCTTCACCAGTTCGTCCAAAGCTTTGAGCTGGGCCAGGAATGGCTCCAGTTTGTCCAGACGCAAGGCACAAGGGCCGTCGCATTTGGCGTTGTCCGGGTCCGGGTGGGCTTCCAGGAACAGGCCGGCCAGAGACTGGCTCATGCCGGCTTTCGCCAAATCCAGGACCTGGGCACGACGGCCGCCGGCGGAGTCGGAACGACCGCCAGGCATTTGCAGTGCGTGGGTAACGTCGAAGAACACCGGGTATTCGAACTGCTTCATGATGCCGAAGCCGAGCATGTCGACGACCAGGTTGTTGTAGCCGAAGCTCGAACCGCGTTCGCAGAGGATCAACTGATCGTTACCCGCTTCCACGCACTTGTTCAGGATGTGTTTCATTTCCTGAGGCGCGAGGAACTGGGCTTTCTTGATGTTGATCACGGCACCGGTCTTGGCCATCGCGACCACGAGGTCGGTCTGGCGCGACAGGAAGGCCGGCAACTGGATGATGTCGCAGACTTCAGCGACGACCGCGGCCTGTTCAGGCTCGTGAACGTCGGTGATGATCGGCACGCCGAAGGCTTGCTTGATGTCCTGGAAAATCCGCATGCCCTCTTCCAGGCCGGGGCCACGGTAAGAGGTCACGGAGGAACGGTTGGCCTTGTCGAAGCTGGCCTTGAACACGTAAGGGATACCCAGTTTCTCGGTAACCTTTACGTACTCTTCGCAGACCTGCATCGCCATGTCGCGGCTTTCCAGCACGTTCATGCCACCAAAAAGCACCATTGGCTTGTCGTTGGCAATCTCGATATCGCCTACGCGGATGATCTTCTGCGCCATCAGGTTTACGCCTTCTTCTGGTGTTGAGCCAAAGCAGCTTTAACGAAACCGCTGAACAACGGGTGACCGTCGCGTGGCGTCGAAGTGAACTCCGGGTGGAACTGGCAAGCGACGAACCATGGATGATCCGGTGCTTCAACCACTTCAACCAGCGCGCCATCACCGGAACGACCGGAGATTTTCAGGCCGGCTTCGATGATTTGCGGCAGCAGGTTGTTGTTCACTTCGTAACGGTGACGGTGACGCTCGACGATCACGTCCTTGCCGTAGCAACCGTGAACCAGCGAACCCGGCTCCAGCAGACAATCCTGCGCGCCGAGGCGCATGGTGCCGCCCAGGTCGGAGGTTTCGGTACGGGTTTCGACGGCACCGGTGGCATCTTCCCACTCCGTGATCAGACCCACGACCGGATGACCGCTTGCACGATCGAACTCGGTGGAGTTGGCGTCTTTCCAGCCCATGACGTTACGAGCGAACTCGATCACGGCCACTTGCATGCCCAGGCAGATGCCCAAGTAAGGAACCTTGTTTTCGCGAGCATACTGGACGGCGGTGATCTTGCCTTCCACGCCACGCAGACCGAAGCCGCCAGGAACCAGAATCGCGTCGACGCCTTCCAGCAGCGCGGTGCCCTGGTTTTCGATGTCTTCGGAATCGATGTAGCGCAGGTTGACCTTGGTACGGTTGCTGATGCCGGCATGGCTCATCGCTTCGATCAGCGACTTGTAGGCGTCCAGCAGTTCCATGTACTTGCCGACCATGGCGATGGTGACTTCGTGCTCAGGGTTGAGCTTGGCGTCGACCACGGCTTCCCACTCGGACAGATCGGCACCGCCGCATTGCAGGCCGAAACGCTCGACGACGAAATCGTCCAGGCCCTGGGAGTGCAGGATGCCCGGAATCTTGTAGATGGTATCGGCGTCTTCCAGCGCGATCACCGCACGCTCTTCAACGTTGGTGAATTGCGCGATCTTGCGACGCGAAGACACATCGATCGGGTGATCGGAGCGGCATACCAGCACATCTGGCTGCAGGCCGATGGAACGCAGTTCCTTGACCGAGTGCTGGGTTGGCTTGGTTTTGGTTTCGCCGGCAGTGGCGATGTACGGCACCAGTGTCAGGTGCATCAGCATCGCGCGCTTGGCGCCGACTTCGAAACGCAACTGGCGGATGGCTTCGAGGAACGGTTGCGACTCGATGTCACCTACGGTGCCACCGATCTCGACCATTGCCACGTCGGCATCGCCTGCACCCTTGATAATGCGGCGCTTGATTTCGTCGGTGATGTGCGGAATGACCTGGATGGTTGCACCCAGGTAGTCACCACGGCGCTCTTTGCGCAGCACGTGCTCGTAGACACGGCCGGTGGTGAAGTTGTTGTTCTGGGTCATGGTCGTGCGGATGAACCGCTCGTAGTGGCCCAGGTCCAGGTCGGTCTCGGCGCCGTCGTGGGTGACGAACACTTCACCGTGCTGGAACGGGCTCATGGTGCCCGGGTCGACGTTGATGTACGGGTCCAGCTTCAGCATGGTGACCTTAAGTCCCCGCGCCTCCAGGATGGCCGCCAATGATGCCGATGCAATGCCTTTCCCCAATGAAGAAACAACACCGCCCGTGACGAATATGTAGCGCGTCATGAAAAACCCTAGAAGTCTGCGTTAAAGCGGTCCGAGCCGCCGGGGAAAGCGAAGGAAGGCCGAAGCCCCCGATCACCTGCATTAATCACAGTGCACCTTTCAAAAAAACCGCCGCGTTGGGACAGACCGGAAGATGAAACACCGGTACGTTGCTCGCTACACATTTTTTGGAATCGCCCAGCAAAGACTGCTTGGTAATCGGCAACTCCTGCAATTCAGGCGAATCCACAGAAGTTGTATCAAGAAGGGAGCGTAGTCTACCGGAAAGCCCCTTTCAGCTCAAACCTTGATCTTCGTTCAGTGGCTGCCAATGCAGATTCCAGTCACCCGCCGCACCGCCATCCAGCCCCTGAAGGTTCGGCACCGCCAGTAATTGCTCGCCTTTGAACAGTAGCGGCAATCTGCCGCGCACGAATTGCGGCACACCACGTTCGTTGAGCAAACGCTTCAAGTCACGATGACCACGGTCCGATAACGCCATGACCTCACCTCCTTCACGATAGCGGATCTGCAACGGACCATCGGGGATTTGCCCGGTCAGCGAGATAACGCCGTTATCGGGCAACGCCAGAGGCAGCGCGGGGTCGGGCCATGTTCCTGCGATGGGCAAGGGCTTCAGCCAGCCACCGGATAACCACCAGATTCGCCCACCCGCCCGATGCAATTCGCCATCCGCCAAGCGCCAGATCGGACGTGCATCGCCGGTGGCATCGCGCAAATCTTGCCAACCCGACCAGTGGTCACTGTCCGGTAGTCGAGTCCGCGACTCAAGCCAGTGACTGAGCGCATTGCGCTGACGTGCAGCTGAAAGCTTTTCCAGCGCAGCCAGTTCCAGGGACGGCAAGCCCAGCCAATCGAAATCACTTGGCGTGCTCGCCTGGCTCAAGTCGATTTGCGCAAGATCACCGAGCAATCCCTGCGCCTCGCTCAGATGCCCGGCGCTGCGCGCCATCGTCGCCATCGCCTGTGGCCAGCGCTCGGACAGCACCGGGAACACCTGATGGCGCAGATAGTTGCGCGAGTACTGTCGATCCTGATTGGAAGGGTCCTCGATCCAGCTCAGCTGATGCTCTGCCGCATAGGCCTCCAGTTCGGCACGAGTAGCATCGAGCAAGGGTCGCAGCAGATACCCTCTTCCCAACGGTCGCTGGCGCGGCATTCCCGACAGCCCTCTCACTCCGGCCCCGCGCAACAGACGGAACAGCAACGTTTCCGCCTGATCGTCGCGGTGTTGCGCGGTCAGCAGCACTTCATTGGTTTGAGTGACCTGATTGAAGGCGGCATAGCGCGCCTCCCGGGCCGCATGCTCAAGGCTGGCGCCGGGCTGGACCTGCACGCGAACCACCCGCAGCGGAACGCCCAGCGCCTCACATTGCGCTCGACAATGGTCTGGCCACGCGTCGGCCGCGGCCTGAAGACCGTGATGGACATGAATGGCGCTCAGCGCCGGCAGGGATTGTTTTTTTGCGAGGTGAGCAAGAAGGTGCAGCAGGACGGTGGAGTCGAGTCCGCCGGAGAAGGCGATGTGCCAAGCGGAGGCGTCGCGCCAAGGCTCAAGAGTTAGCAAAAGCCGGGAAGGCAGATCACTCTTCGAAGAATTCATAGAGATTGATCGCTTCTCATAGATCCCTGTAGGAGCTGCCGAAGGCTGCGATCTTTTGACTTTGATTCTAAAAAAACAAGATCAAAAGATCGCAGCCTTCGGCAGCTCCTACAAGGGTGCCGCGAGGTCAGTTAGAGACCGTAGCTCATCAGGCGCTCGTAACGACGGTCCAGCAGCGCCTTGTTGTCGAACTTCTTGAGCATCGCCAGTTGCGAGCTCAGCTCGGCACGGATCGAAGCCGCCGCAGTAGCTGGATCACGGTGGGCGCCGCCCAAAGGCTCGCCGATCACTTTGTCGACGATGCCCAGGCCTTTCAGACGCTCGGCCGTGATGCCCATGGCTTCAGCGGCGTCCGGTGCTTTCTCGGCGGTTTTCCACAGGATCGAAGCGCAACCTTCCGGCGAGATCACCGCGTAGGTCGAGTACTGCAGCATGTTCAGCTGATCGCAAACGCCGATTGCCAGTGCGCCACCGGAACCACCTTCACCGATCACGGTGGCGATGATTGGGGTTTTCAGGCGAGCCATGACACGCAGGTTCCAGGCGATCGCTTCGCTCTGGTTGCGCTCTTCAGCGTCGATGCCTGGGTATGCACCCGGAGTGTCGATGAAGGTCAGGATCGGCATCTTGAAGCGTTCGGCCATTTCCATCAGGCGGCAAGCCTTGCGGTAGCCTTCCGGACGCGGCATGCCGAAGTTGCGGCGAACCTTCTCGCGCACTTCACGGCCCTTCTGATGACCGATGATCATCACCGGCTGGTCGTCCAGGCGGGCGATGCCGCCGACGATGGCAGCGTCGTCGGAGAAGTGACGGTCACCGTGCAATTCATCGAACTCGGTGAAGATGTGTTCGATGTAGTCCAGGGTATACGGACGCTTCGGGTGACGCGCCAGACGTGCGATCTGCCAGCTGGTCAGCTTGCCGAAGATGTCTTCGGTCAGCGTTTTGCTCTTGTCCTGCAGGCGGGAGATCTCATCGCCGATATTCAGCGAATTGTCATTACCGACCAAGCGCAACTCTTCGATCTTGGCTTGCAGGTCGGCGATCGGCTGTTCGAAATCTAGAAAATTCGGGTTCATAGGCGTCCGTCTTGGGTCGAGTCCCAAGTGATCTTGGGCCGGCCGGTTGTCTATTCGCGCCCTACCTTAAGGGAGAGGCGCGTTCAGGTCGAGATTAAAAATTCTGGTCAAGTTCAGGATACGTAATGGCACCCTGACCGTTAACGGTATTGGAGGAAGACGTTGTCTCGCCCGAACTGGTCACGCAGGGCTTGAATCAATGCATCCGCCGGATCGATTCGCCAGCCTTCGCCGAACTGCAGCAAGGCCTTCGCGTCAGGGCTGGTGTAGTCCATGGTGATCGGACACGCACCGCGATGGCGCTTCAACAACTCACCCAGCCAGCGTAGCTGATCGCCCTTGAGGTCCTTGGCGTGCAGCTTCAAACGCAGGCTCTCCGCCAGGTTGGTGCGCGCATCTTCCATGCTCATCACCCGCTTGACCCGCAATTTCAGGCCACCGGAGAAGTCATCGTTGCTGACCTCACCTTCGACCACCACCATCGCGTCGGTCTGCAACAGTGACTGCGCAGCATGGAACGACTCCGAAAACAGCGAAGCCTCGATCCGTCCAGAGCGGTCGTCAAGGGTGATGAACCCCATCTTGTCGCCCTTTTTGTTCTTCATTACCCGCAAGGCGATGATCATGCCGGCGACCGTCTGGGTATCGCGTGCCGGTTTCAGATCAATGATTCGCTGGCGGGCAAAACGACGGATTTCACCTTCGTATTCGTCGATCGGGTGACCGGTCAGGTACAGGCCGAGGGTGTCTTTCTCGCCTTTCAGGCGTTCCTTGAGAGTCAGTTCCTTGGCCTTGCGATGATTGGCGTAGACGTCGGCGTCTTCTTCGACAAACAGGCCGCCAAACAGGTCAGAGTGACCGCTGTCCTGGGTACGCGCAGTTTGTTCGGCGGCCTTGATCGCTTCTTCCATGGCCGTCAGCAGCACCGCGCGATTGCGGTCGATGTTGGCCTGATAGGCTTTTTGCTCATCATGGAAATACGGGCCAAGACGATCCAGTGCACCGCTTCGAATCAAGCCGTCGAGGGTACGCTTGTTGATGCGTTTGAGGTCGACCCGGGCGCAGAAGTCGAACAGATCCTTGAACGGACCGTGCTGACGCGCTTCGGTAATTGCCTCCACCGGACCTTCACCGACACCCTTGATCGCGCCCAGACCATAAATGATCCGGCCTTCGTCGTTCACCGTGAACTTGAACTCCGAGGTGTTCACGTCCGGCGCGTCGAGGCGCAGCTTCATGGTCCGCACTTCTTCGATCAAGGTCACGACCTTGTCGGTGTTGTGCATGTCCGCCGACAGTACCGCCGCCATGAACGGAGCCGGGTAATGCGTTTTCAGCCATGCGGTCTGGTACGACACCAGGCCGTAGGCGGCGGAGTGGGATTTGTTGAAGCCGTAACCGGCGAACTTTTCCACCAGGTCGAAAATGTTACCGGCGAGGTCAGCGTCGATATTGTTGGTGGCGCAACCTTCAATGAAACCGCCGCGTTGCTTGGCCATTTCCTCGGGCTTTTTCTTACCCATGGCTCGACGCAGCATGTCCGCACCGCCGAGTGTGTAGCCGGCCATGACCTGGGCAATCTGCATCACCTGTTCCTGATACAGGATGATGCCGTAAGTCGGCGCCAGTACTGGCTTGAGGCCTTCGTACTGGTAATCCGAGTGCGGATACGCCAGTTCGGCGCGACCGTGCTTACGGTTGATGAAGTCGTCCACCATGCCCGATTGCAACGGACCGGGACGGAACAGGGCTACCAGTGCGATCAAGTCTTCCAGGCAGTCGGGCTTGAGCTTTTTGATCAGCTCCTTCATGCCGCGCGATTCAAGCTGGAACACCGCCGTGGTTTCGGCTTTCTGCAGCAGCGTGTAGGTCGGTTTGTCGTCCAGCGGAATGAACGCGATATCCAGCGGCGGCTCGCTGACCTTGGCGCGGTCGCGGTTGATGGTTTTCAGCGCCCAGTCGATGATCGTCAGGGTCCGCAGACCGAGGAAGTCGAACTTCACCAGACCGGCGGCTTCAACGTCGTCCTTGTCGAACTGGGTTACCAGGCCGTCGCCGGCCTCGTCGCAATAGATCGGCGAGAAGTCGGTCAGCTTGGTCGGTGCGATCACCACGCCACCGGCGTGCTTGCCGACGTTACGCACAACGCCTTCAAGCTTGCGCGCCATCTCCCAGATTTCCGCAGCCTCTTCATCGACCTTGATGAAGTCACGCAGGATTTCTTCCTGTTCGTAAGCTTTTTCCAGGGTCATGCCGACTTCGAACGGAATCATCTTCGACAGACGATCCGCCAGACCATAGGACTTGCCCTGCACCCGCGCCACGTCGCGGACCACAGCTTTTGCCGCCATGGAACCGAAGGTGATGATCTGGCTTACCGCGTTGCGGCCGTATTTTTCGGCCACGTAGTCGATCACGCGGTCGCGACCATCCATGCAGAAGTCGACGTCGAAGTCGGGCATGGAGACCCGTTCCGGGTTGAGGAAACGTTCGAACAGCAGGTCATATTCCAGTGGGTCAAGGTCAGTGATCTTCTGGACGTAAGCCACCAGCGATCCGGCACCCGACCCACGGCCTGGACCTACCGGCACGCCGTTGCTCTTGGCCCACTGGATAAAGTCCATCACGATCAGGAAGTAACCGGGGAAGCCCATCTGGATGATGATATCCAGTTCGAAATTCAGCCGGTCGACGTAGACCTGACGCTTGGCCTCGTAGTCTTCGGTGGTGTCCTTGGGCAGCAGAACGCTAAGCCGCTCTTCCAGACCGTCGAACGACACCTTGCGGAAATACTCATCGATGGTCATGCCATCGGGAATCGGGAAGTTGGGCAGGAAGTGCGTGCCCAGCTTCACATCGATGTTGCAACGCTTGGCAATCTCGACGGTGTTTTCCAGCGCCTCGGGAATATCGCTGAACAGCTCAGCCATTTCCTCGGCGCTTTTGAGATATTGCTGGTCGCTGTAATTCTTCGAACGCCGCGGATCGTCGAGCGCACGGCCCTCACCGATACAGACGCGGGTTTCGTGGGCAGCGAAATCTTCCTGCTTGATGAAACGCACATCGTTGGTCGCGACCAGCGGCGCACCGATCTTCTCGGCCAGGGCCACGGCGCCGTGCAGTTGTTCTTCATCGTTGGGACGATTGGTGCGCTGGATTTCCAGATAGAACCGGTCCCCGAACACCGCCATCCACTCGCGCGCCAGAGTTTCGGCTTCGTCCGGATTGCCACTGAGCATGGCCTGGCCGATTTCGCCTTCTTTGGCCGCCGACAACATGATCAAGCCAGCGTTGGCTTCGGCCACCCACTCGCGCTCGATGATGATCGAGCCATTGCGCTGGCCGTCGATGAAGCCACGAGAAATCAGCTCGGTGAGGTTGCGATAACCCGCGGCGTTCATCACCAGCAAGCTGATGCGGCTCAGCGGGTTATCCGGATCCTTGTTCGACAGCCACAGGTCGGCGCCACAGATCGGCTTGATCCCGGCGCCCATGGCGTTTTTATAGAATTTGACCAGGGAGCACATGTTGTTCTGATCGGTGACCGCCACGGCAGGCATGTTCATGCCGACCAGGGTCTTGACCAGCGGTTTGATCCGCACCAGACCGTCGACCAGGGAGTACTCAGTGTGCAGGCGTAGGTGAACGAATGAAGCCGGCATAGTGATCCTGTCTGTGAACGTGAAAACAACAAAGCCCGGATTGTACCGGGCCTTGGTAGAAAAAATCAGCCTTGCGACTAGCTCTCTATGACGATTTCCAACGCTTCATAGGCCATGCGCACCGGAGCGAACGAACGCCGATGAATCGGTGTTGGGCCAAGACGCGCGAGCGCCTCCAGATGAACGGGAGTCGGGTAGCCTTTATGACCGCCGATGCCGTAACCCGGATAAATCAATTCGAAGGCGGCCATTTCGCGATCGCGGCTGACCTTCGCCAAAATCGATGCCGCCGCAATGGCCGGAACCTTGCCATCGCCTTGCACTACCGCTTCGGCGCGCATAGGCAGTTTCGGGCAACGGTTACCGTCGATCATTGCCAGTTTTGGCTGGATGTGTAGCCCGGCAACGGCTCGCTGCATGGCCAGCATGGTGGCGTGCAGGATATTCAACTCGTCGATTTCTTCGACTTCAGCGCGGGCGATGCACCAGCTCAGGGCTTTTTCGCAGATCTCGTCGTACAGCTTTTCGCGCCGGGCTTCGGTGAGTTTCTTCGAATCGTTCAGGCCCAGAATCGGACGGTCAGGATCGAGAATCACCGCCGCCGTCACCACGGCACCGCAGAGCGGACCGCGCCCGACTTCATCGACGCCGGCAACCAAATCTTCAACTTCAGCGACCAAGGTGAAATCCAGTCCCATCTGCATGCTTGTCTTACTCATTGTACTTGGCCGATCAGATTGAGCACTGCATCAGCAGCCTGGTTGGAGGCATCCAGACGAAGGGTGCGGTGAATTTCATCGAAGCCACGGGTCTGCTCTTCGCCACCCTCGATGAGCGGCGACAAAGTCTGGGCCAGGGCTTCGACCGTCGCATCGTCCTGCAGCAACTCGGGCACCAGCAGGCGCTGGGCCAGCAAATTCGGCAAGGAGACGTAGGGGCTTTTCACCATGCGCTTGAGAATCCAGAACGTCAGCGGTGCCAAACGATAAGCCACCACCATCGGTCGCTTGTACAACAGCGCCTCAAGCGTTGCTGTACCGGAGGCAATCAGCACGGCGTTACATGCCGCCAATGCCAGATGGGACTTGCCGTCGAGCAAGGTCAGCGGTAGATCGCGACCGGCCAACAGTTCTTCAAGTTGCGCCCGGCGCTGTGGGTTGGCGCAAGGCACTACAAAACGCACACCGGGGCGCAGTGCCCGCAGGCGTTGGGCCGTATCGAGAAACAATGCTCCGAGACGGCCCACTTCGCCGCCACGACTGCCGGGCATCAGCGCAACCAATGGCCCGTCAGGCAGTCCCAGTTCGGCCCGCGCAGCAGCTCGGTCGGCTTCGAGCGGAATGGCATCGGCCAAGGTGTGCCCGACAAACCGTACCGGCACGCCCTTCTCTTCGTAGAATTTGGCTTCGAACGGAAACAGGGTCAGCATCAGATCGCAACCCTCGCGAATCTTCAGCACCCGCTTCTGCCGCCAGGCCCAGACCGAAGGGCTGACGTAATGCACAGTCTTGATCCCGGCCTGACGCAACTTGAGTTCGATATTGAGGTTGAAGTCCGGGGCATCGATACCGATGAACACGTCCGGCTTCGCAGCGATCAGGTCGGCGACCAGCTTCTTGCGGCGTGCCAGCAGCTCGCGCAACCGGCCAAGCACTTCCACCAGACCCATGACCGACAGGCGTTCCATAGGGAAGTACGAGGTCAGGCCCTCGGCCTGCATCAACGGCCCACCGACACCTATGAATTCGACTGCCGGGTGGCGAGCCTTGAGCGCACGCATGAGACCCGCGCCAAGAATGTCGCCGGAAGCCTCACCCGCTACCAGCGCAATACGCAGATTAGCCATGATTAGCGGGTGATGCCGCGGGTCGAAGACTGGATGGAGTCACGGAACACCGCAACTTCCGGGAACTGGATCGACGATTCGGACAGCTCGGTGAGTGCCTGCTCGACTGTCAGGCCCTGGCGATAGACCACCTTATAGGCGCGACGCAGAGCGTGGATCGCATCTTCGCTGAAACCGCGACGGCGCATGCCTTCGAAGTTCATGCTGCGAGCCTCGGCAGGGTTGCCGAATACCGTGACGTACGCAGGAACATCCTTGCCGATGGCGGTCCCCATGCCGGAAAAGCTGTGGGCACCGATGTGGCAATACTGGTGAACCAGGGTAAATCCGGAGAGGATCGCCCAGTCTTCCACATGCACGTGACCAGCCAACGCAGTGTTGTTGACCAGGATGCAGTGGTTGCCGATAACGCTGTCGTGACCAATGTGCGCGTAGGCCATGATCAGGTTGTGATCGCCCAGGGTCGTTTCCGAACGATCCTGAATGGTCCCACGGTGAATCGTCACGCCTTCACGGATGACGTTGTGGTCACCGATCACCAGGCGCGTTTCTTCGCCTTTGTATTTCAGATCCGGCGTGTCCTCACCTACCGAGGAGAACTGGTAGATGCGGTTATGCTTACCGATTCGGGTCGGGCCCTTGAGGATCACGTGAGGCCCGATGACGGTTCCCTCGCCGATTTCCACACCTGCACCGATGATCGACCACGGCCCGACCTCGACACCGTCGGCCAGTACGGCCGTCGGATCGATGATTGCGCGAGGGTCAATCAAACTCATAGTTTGCGTTCCGCGCAGATGATTTCAGCGGAGCAGACCGGCTTGCCATCGACCGAAGCCTGACACTCGAACTTCCAGATCTGACGCTTGCAGCTGAGGAACTTGGCTTCGAGGATCAACTGGTCGCCCGGCAGCACAGGCTGGCGGAAGCGTAGCTTGTCGGAGCCGACGAAGTAGTAAAGCGTGCCATCGGCCGGCTTCACGTCGAGCATTTTGAAACCAAGGATCCCGGCAGCCTGAGCCATCGCCTCGATGATCAGTACGCCCGGCATGATTGGATGCGCGGGAAAGTGACCATTGAAGAACGGTTCGTTGATGCTGACATTCTTGTAGGCGCGAATGCGCTTGCCTTCCACATCCAGATCCACGACCCGGTCCACCAGCAGGAACGGGTAACGGTGAGGCAGGTATTCGCGAATCTCGTTGATGTCCATCATTTCGGGGGGAAGCCTATGTAAAGATTGGGAGCGCGACTGACGTGCACTCCTCTAGCAAATCAAGGGCGCAGTTTAGCGACTGTGCACACTTGATATGGAAATGGTATCAGCCATCTGATGAAGCATTACCGCCAGGGGTCACTTCCCCTGCTTGCTTTTCCAGCTGTCGCAAACGCCGCGCGATGTCATCGAGCTGACGAATACGTGCCGCGCTTTTGCGCCACTCGGCTGCCGGCTGCATCGCCGTACCGGAAGAATACGCGCCCGGCTCGGTGATCGAGTGGGTCACCATGGTCATCCCGGTGATGAAAACGTTGTCGCAAATATCGATATGCCCCACCAGCCCTACGCCACCGGCGAGCATGCAATGCTTGCCGATTTTGGTGCTGCCGGAAATACCCACGCACGCGGCCATGGCCGTGTGATCGCCCACCTGAACGTTGTGGGCAATCTGAATCTGGTTGTCGAGCTTAACGCCATTACCGATGATGGTATCGGCCAGCGCACCACGGTCGATGGCGGTATTCACGCCAATCTCCACGTCGTCACCTACCAGCACACCACCAATCTGGGCGATTTTCTGCCAGATACCTTTCTCGTTGGCAAAACCGAAGCCTTCGCCACCGAGCACGGCACCGGACTGAATCACCACCCGCTTGCCGACGCGAACGTCGTGATACAGGGTCACGCGCGGTGCGAGCCAGCCACCTTCGCCGATGACGCTACGGGCACCGATGAAGCAATGCGCACCTATGGTGGCACCTGCAGCAATATGCGCCCCGCTTTCGATAACCACAAAGGCACCGATACTTGCGGCCGGATCAACCACGGCGTCCGCCGCAATCACCGCCGTCGGATGCACACCGGCAGCCGCTTTGGGCTTGGGATCGAACAGGTGAGAAACACGAGCGTAAGCGGCGTACGGATCAGGTACCACCAGTGCATTGCCGGCAAAACCTTCAGCGTCAGCGGCCTTGAGCAACAAGGCTGCCGCCTGGCTGCCTGCCAGGAACTTGCGGTATTGGGGGTTTGCCAGAAAGCTCAACTGAGCTGGGCCAGCCTCCTGCAAGGTGGCTAGCCCAGTAATTGCTTTCTCCGGGTCGCCACGCAAGGTGGCGCCGAGGAACTCGGCCAATTGGCCGAGTTTAATGATCGCTGTCATGGATTACTTCAGCTGATTCATGCGCTCGATAACCTGGCGCGTGATGTCGTACTGAGGTTTGACATCAATCACTGCGCCACGCTCGAAGACCAGGTCAAAAGCACCTTTCTTGATGACTTCTTCCACAGCGCTATCCAGTTTCGGCTTGAGCTGCTTGAGCATTTCACGGTCGGCAACGGCTTTGGCTTCGTTCAGTTCCTTGGACTGGAACTGGAAGTCACGCGCCTTTTGCTTGAATTCAAGCTCCAGACGCTCACGCTCGCCTTGTTGCATTTTGTCGCCACCGGCCATCAGACGATCCTGAATACCCTTGGCGCTGCTTTCCAGAGTCTTGAGCTTGGTCAGTTGAGGACCGAACTTCTTCTCGGCATCCACGGCGTATTTCTTGGCCGCATCGGATTCCAGCAGAGCCATCTGATAGTTCAGAACGGCGATTTTCATGTCGGCAAATGCCGGACCTGCTACCAGTACGGAAGCCAGGAGAACCAATTGAGTCAACTTACGCACGATGCACCCCTAAAAATCCATTGTCGTTATCTTGGGTCAGACGCTTAGAACGTCTGGCCGAGGGAGAATTGGAACACTTGAGTTTCAGCGTCATCCGGTTTCTTGACCGGCATGGCCAGTGCGAAACTCAGAGGACCCAGTGCGGTGACCCAGGTCACACCCACACCGACGGAACTGGCCATATTGCTCAAGCTGATATCGTTGCACTTGGTGTTGGACTTCGTGCCATCGGCGTTTGTGGTATCCGAGCACGACGAGTCGAACACGTTACCCACATCCCAGAATACCGAGGTACGCAGGGAACGCTGATCCTTCACGAACGGCAGTGGGAACAGAACTTCCACACCACCCTGGATCAGGACGTTACCGCCGAACGGCAGCGGATCCTGGTCCGGATCGACCGCAGTGCCAGGGTTTTTGCCGGTACTTGGCGTACTGCGAGGACCCAGGGTGCTGTCCTTGAAGCCGCGAACCGAGTTGAAACCACCAGCATAGTAGTTTTCATAGAATGGCAAGCCATCGGTCGAACCGTAGCCATCGCCGTAACCCAATTCGGTATGCAGGCGCATGGTGTAGTTGTCGCTCAACGGCTGGAACAACTGGCCACGGTAATCGAGCTTGAAGAACGACAGGTCGCTGCCCGGCGTCGTGGTTTCCAGCACGAGGCTCTGGGAATGACCACGCGTCGCGAGCACGCCTTTGTTCAAGGTGGACTCGGACCAACCGGCGGAAGCCTTGAAGTTCAGGTACTTGTCGCCTTCCTTGTCAACGAAGTCGAAGATCTCGTCAACGGTGTAGACACCGGTCTTGATCTCGTCCTGCTGAGCCGTCAGGCCGAAGGTCAGACGCGAAGTCTCGCTGATCGGATAACCAACGCTAACGCCCGCACCCAGACTGTCTACGGAGTAACTTGCTACGTCGACGTCGAGGTCATCGTAGTCGGTGGTGCGGTAGAACGCGTTGTAACCCAGGCTCACGCCGTCAGCAGTCCAGTAGGGGTCGACATAACCGAAGTTATAGCGGCTCTGGTATTCGCTTCGGGTCAAGCCGATGCTGACCTTGTTACCGGTACCGAGGAAGTTGTTCTGGGTGATCGAACCACCGAGGATCAGACCCGCGCTCTGGGCGAAACCGACGCTGGCGGTAATCGAACCGGAGGCTTGCTCTTCTACGCTGTAGTTCACATCGACCTGGTCATCAACGCCTGGCACCGCCGGCGTTTCAACGTTGACTTCCTTGAAGAAGCCCAGACGCTCCAGACGGGTCTTGGATTGGTCGATCAGGTAGGTCGAAGCCCAGCCGCCTTCCATCTGACGCATTTCACGACGCAGCACTTCGTCTTCGGACTTGGTGTTGCCACGGAAGTTGATGCGGTTCACGTAAGCACGCTTGCCCGGATCGACAGCGAAGGTGATGTCTACGGTGTGATCATCATCGTGCGGCTGTGGCACGCCGTTGACGTTGGCGAAGGTATAACCCTCGTTACCCAGACGACGGGTGATCAGCTCGGATGTGGTGGTCATCAACTTGCGCGAGAACACCTGGCCTTTTTGCACGAGGAGCAGTGACTTGACCTGGTCTTCAGGCACTTTCAGGTCGCCGCTCAGCTTCACATCACGAACGGTGTACTTGTCGCCTTCGTTGATGTTGACGGTGATATAGACGTGCTTCTTGTCCGGCGTGATCGACACCTGGGTCGAAGCGATATCCATGTTGATATAGCCACGATCCAGGTAGTAGGAACGCAGACGCTCCAGGTCACCGGAGAGTTTTTCACGGGCGTACTTGTCATCGTTCTTGAAGAACGACAGCCAGTTGGTGGTCTTGAGTTCGAACAGATCGATCAGGTCTTCATCCGGGAAGACGGTGTTGCCCACCACGTTGATGTGCTGGATAGCGGCAACGGTGCCTTCGTTGATGTTGACCTTCAAGCCAACGCGGTTACGCGGCTGCGGCACCACTTCGGTGTCGACGGTAGCCGAGTAGCGACCCTGGGCGACGTACTGGCGCTGCAGCTCGTTACGTACACCTTCGAGGGTGGCGCGCTGGAAGATTTCACCTTCGGCCAGACCGGACTGTTTGAGGCCTTTCATCAGGTCTTCAGTGGAGATCGCCTTGTTGCCTTCGATCTCGATACTGGCAACCGACGGACGCTCGACTACTGTAATAACCAGGACGTTGCCGTCGCGGCCCAGCTGGATATCTTGAAAGAACCCGGTTTTGAACAGCGCACGAGTGGATTCCACCAGGCGACGATCATCCGCCTGTTCGCCGACGTTCAACGGCAAAGCACCAAAGACGCTACCCGCGGAGACCCGCTGGAGGCCATTGACGCGAATATCAGAGATAGTGAAGGACTCGGCGTGAACTTCGGCGATCATCAATACGGTGAGAACCGCAGTTAGCAGCAGACGTTTCATGAAGTCCTTTCTTATTCCAACTGGCAATAAACAAACTGCCGCAAAATGCGGCAGATTCGCAATTCAGCGAAGTGTTACAGACGACCCAGATCGTTGACCAGAGCAAGCAACATCACTCCGACCACCAAACTGATACCGATCTGTATCCCCCAACCCTGCACCCGATCCGACAAGGGACGACCACGCGCCCACTCAATCAGATAAAACAACAAATGCCCCCCATCCAGCACAGGAATGGGCAGCAAATTCAGAACCCCCAGGCTAATACTCAGATAAGCAAGGAAATTCAGGAAATCAGCGACACCCGACTGGGCCGAAGCGCCCGCCACTTTAGCAATGGTTATCGGTCCACTCAAGTTTTTTACCGAGAGCTCGCCGAACAACATTTTCTTGAGTGAATCGAGGGTCAGCACGCTCATGGTCCAGGTGCGTCGAGCCCCCTCTCCAATCGCGGCCAAAGGACCGTAACTGACCTCGCGAATCATCTCAGGTGGCCAGTCGACCGCCTTTACTCCCGCCCCCAGATAACCGCTTGGCGACTTCTTTTCGCCGCGAGCAGCCAACATGACCGGGACGTCGATTTGAGCACCGTCGCGCTCGACCCGCAGCATGATTTTGGTATCAGGATGCATACGAACGGTATCGACCACTTGCTGCCAGTCATCCAGCGACTTGCCATCAAGCGCCAACAGGCGATCACCGGTCTTCAGGCCGGCAGCCTGCGCCGGACCTTTCGGATCAAGCTCAGCCAGGACCGGCGGCAATGCCGGACGCCAAGGACGAATCCCCAGCGAACGAATCGGATCCGGCTCGTCAGCACCCTTGAGCCATTTATCCAGCGCCAGCTCACGTGGCGAATCGATCGTGGAGCCCTGCTCGCGGACCGAGACCTGCAGGGAACCACTCTCCCCAAGGCGACGCACCAGCTGCAAATTCACTGCAGCCCAACCGGAAGTCGGCTCGCCGTCGATGGAAATGACTTCCTGGCCCGCGCTCAAACCCGCCTTGGCGGCGATGCTACCGGACTCTACTGCGCCGATGACCGGGCGTACTTGCTCGCTGCCGAGCATGGCCACCACCCAGAAAAAACCCAGTGCCAACAAAAAGTTGGCAATCGGTCCAGCCGCGACGATAGCGATGCGCTGACGAACGGATTTGCGATTGAAGGATTGTTCGAGCTGATCGGCCGGCACTTCGCCTTCACGCTCGTCGAGCATTTTTACGTAGCCGCCCAGCGGAATGGCGGCCAAGACAAACTCGGTGCCTTGCTTGTCGTGCCAGCGCAGCAGCGGCATGCCGAAGCCTACGGAGAAACGCAGCACCTTGACCCCACAGCGACGCGCGACCCAGAAGTGGCCGAACTCGTGGAAGGTAACCAGCACACCCAAAGCCACCAGGGTGCCGACAATCATATAGAGCGCGCTCATCTACTTTCTCCGCATTCCGATCCGGTGCTGCATGGGCCAACGCATCGCAGCACTTACCGCCCGTGACGACTCAACCATTGCTCGGCCAGCACACGCGCCTTCGCGTCCGCCGTGAACACTGCCTCAAGATCATCCACTGCTACCACAGGCTCAAGATTCAATGTTTCCTCGATGATACTCGCGATTTCCGGGTAACGAACCCGTCCGTCGAGAAACGCCGCCACAGCGACCTCATTCGCCGCATTCAACATCGCTGGCGCGCTGTTACCCGCTTCGGCAGCCTGACGGGCCAGACGCAGACAAGGGAAACGCTCTTCGTCCGGCGCCTGGAAGTCCAGACGCGCGACGGCGAACAGGTCCAGCGGCGGTACACCCGAATCAATTCGCTCAGGCCACGCCAGCGCGTTGGCGATTGGCGTGCGCATGTCCGGATTGCCCAATTGAGCCAGGACCGAACCATCGATGTAATCAACCAGCGAATGAATCACGCTTTGTGGGTGAATCACCACTTCAACCTGGGAAGGCTTGGCATCAAACAGCCAGCAAGCCTCAATCAACTCAAGGCCCTTGTTCATCATGCTGGCCGAATCGACCGAAATCTTGCGCCCCATGGACCAATTCGGGTGAGCACAGGCCTGCTCAGGCGAAACATGCGCCAACTCCGCCATCGGCGTCTGTCGGAAGGGTCCGCCGGAGGCTGTGAGCAAAATCCGACGCACACCGACTGCGCCGAGACCACGAGCAAAATCCCGTGGCATGCACTGGAAGATCGCGTTGTGTTCACTATCGATCGGCAGCAGCACCGAACCGCTCTTGCGCACGGCCTGCATGAACAGTGCGCCGGACATGACCAACGCTTCCTTGTTGGCCAAGAGGATCTTCTTGCCCGCCTCCACGGCCGCCAGGGTCGGGCGCAAACCCGCCGCACCGACAATGGCCGCCATCACTGCATCGACTTCAGGGTCGGCGGCGACTTGACACAGACCTTCCTCACCCACCAGCACACGGGTCGAAAGCCCTGCGGCGCTCAATTCATCCTGCAAGGCACGGGCAGCGCCGGCTTCAGGCACAACAGCGAACCGTGGAACGTGACGCACACAAAGGGCCAGCAACTCACTCAAACGGGTAAAACCGCTCAAGGCAAAGACTTGATATCTATCCGGATGACGAGCGATGACATCGAGGGTGCTCAGACCAATCGAGCCGGTCGCGCCCAGAACGGTAATCTGCTGAGGGCGGCTCACGGTGCAGCCATCCACAACAGTACGGCAAATACCGGGATGGCGGCGGTCAGGCTATCGATGCGATCCAGCACGCCGCCGTGACCCGGCAGCAGATTGCTGCTGTCCTTGATCCCGGACTGGCGCTTGAACATGCTTTCAGTGAGATCGCCCACGACCGAGATAAACACAATCACAGCGGCGCAGATCAAACCCTTGAACAGCTCGGCAACCGTCCAGTCACGGAAGAACCCGACAAGCACGGTGATAACCAGACTCAAGGCCAGACCACCGTAAACGCCTTCCCAGCTCTTGCCGGGACTGACCAGCGGCGCCAGCTTGCGCTTGCCGAAGGCCCGACCGGAAAAGTACGCACCGATATCGGCGCCCCAGACCAGCACCATCACCGCCATGATCAGCCAGTTACCCAGCGGATATTTCTTGATCTCTACCAGGCCTTGCCAGGCCGGCAACAAAATCAGCAGGCCAATCACCAGCTTGCAGGCCGCACTGGCCCAATGCTCGCTGGAGCGTGGATACGTCAGCACCAGATAGGTCGCAATCCCCCACCAGATGACCGAAGCCCCCAGCACCCAAGGCGCAAGGCCGGGAAGGATATGCATGATCAACAGCATCAACGCCACGACAGCGGCATAGGCAATGCGCATTGGCTGGGCATCGAAGCCCGCCAGACGCGCCCACTCCCACGCACCGAGCGTCACGACCAACCCGATGAACAACGCAAAACCGATCCCCTCGAGCAGGAAAAACCCGCACAGGGCAATCGGCAGCAGGATCAGCGCAGTGATGATTCGTTGTTTAAGCATTAAACCCGGGCTCCAGCCTCGACCTGCTCGCTCGTTTTACCGAAGCGACGCTGGCGAGATGCGAAATCGGCCAGCGCGTTTCGCATGGCGTCGTGTTTGAAGTCCGGCCAGAACAGGTCGGAGAAGTACAATTCGGCATAAGCCAGTTGCCACAGCAGGAAGTTGCTGATGCGGTGCTCGCCACCGGTACGGATGCACAAATCCGGCAACGGCAGGTCGCCGGTGGCCAGGCAGGTTTGCAGCAAATCCGGTGTGATGTCTTCCGGACGCAAATGACCCGCCTGAACTTCCCGCGCCAAGCGCTGAGCGGCTTGCGCGATATCCCACTGACCGCCGTAATTGGCGGCGATCTGCAGGATGAAGCGATTGGAGCCGGCCGTCATGGCCTCGGCTTCACGCATGGCAGCCTGAAGCTCAGGATGAAAGCGTGAACGGTCGCCAATGATGCGCAAACTGATGTTGTTGTCATTCAGGCGCTTGGCTTCGCGACGCAACGCCTTGAAGAACAGGTCCATCAAGGCACTGACCTCATCGGCCGGGCGCTGCCAGTTTTCGCTGGAGAACGCGAACAGGGTCAGTACTTCGACCCCCGACTCAGCACACACCTCGATGACCGCACGAACCGCATCGACGCCCGCTTTATGCCCGGCGACACCCGGCATAAAGCGTTTTTTCGCCCAGCGATTATTACCATCCATGATGATCGCGACATGGCGCGGCACCGCGGACGGCGCGATCTGCTTGGTCTTTTCCATGAAAACGCGACCCTTATACGGCCATCAGGTCTTTTTCTTTCTGCGCCAAATTCGCATCGATTTCAGCGACGTACTTTTTGGTCAGATCGTCAATCTCGCCAGTGGCGCGACGCTCTTCGTCTTCGCTGATTTCCTTTTCCTTGACCAGATCCTTCAACGAGCTGTTGGCGTCACGACGGATGTTGCGCACCGCTACACGAGCGTCTTCAGCAACATCGCGAGCCTGCTTGGTAAAGCCCTTGCGGGTTTCTTCAGTCAGGGCCGGCATGGAGATCAGCAGCAGTTCACCCAGGTTGGTCGGATTCAGGTTCAGACCGGCGCTACCGATGGCTTTATCGACGGCACCCAGCATGTTGCGCTCGAAAGCGACGACTTGCAGGGTACGGGCGTCTTTAACGGTGATGTTCGCCACCTGCTTGATCGGGGTGTCGGAACCGTAGTACGGCACCATCACGCCCTCCAGAATGCTTGGGTGCGCCTGGCCGGTACGAATACGGCCGAAGTTGTGCGTCAGCGATTCCACGGACTTCTTCATGCGCTCTTGAGCGTCTTTCTTGATTTCGTTGATCATTGTTGGCCTTCCTCGATCAGGGTCCCTTCAGCGCCGCCGTGCACGATGTTCAGCAGGGCGCCGGGCTTGTTCATGTTAAATACGCGCAGCGGCATCTTGTGGTCGCGGCACAGGCAAATGGCCGTCAGATCCATAACACCCAGCTTGCGATCCAGCACTTCATCGTAGGTCAGATGATCGAACTTCTCGGCATGCGGGTCTTTGAATGGGTCAGCGGTGTAAACGCCATCGACCTTGGTTGCCTTGAGCACGACATCGGCATCGATTTCGATCGCACGCAGGCAGGCAGCCGAGTCCGTAGTGAAGAACGGGTTACCAGTACCGGCCGCGAAAATCACGACTTCCTTGGCGTTCAGGTGGCGCATGGCTTTGCGGCGATCGTAATGATCGGTCACACCCACCATGGAAATGGCCGACATCACGATGGCGGAGATATTGGCACGTTCGAGCGCATCGCGCATGGCCAGGGCGTTCATCACAGTGGCCAGCATGCCCATGTGGTCACCCGTTACCCGATCCATACCGGCCGCGCTCAGCGCTGCACCGCGGAACAGGTTACCACCGCCGATCACCAGACCGACCTGAACACCGATGCCAACCAGCTGGCCGACTTCCAGTGCCATGCGATCCAGAACCTTCGGATCGATCCCGAACTCTTCCGAGCCCATCAGGGCCTCGCCGCTAAGTTTGAGTAGAATGCGTTTATAGCGAGCCTGATAACCACTGCCCTGCTGAGCCATTGCGAATCTCTCCTGCGGCGTATTTTAAAAATTCTTTGCGAGCTGTTTTCAGCTGGCGTTCACTCTAGCTTGGCGCTGCTTCAGCGCCATCGGAACATGGCTTTGTAAGCCAGTTCCAAATGGAAACCAATTAAAAATTGGTAACCCATCTGAAAAGAGGCTGCGCGCGTGAGCGGGCAGCCTCTTCAGGGCGACAGTTAAAAAACCGTCTTATTGCTTGGCGGCAGCCAGCTGTGCGGCAACTTCTTCAGCGAAGTTGTCAACTGGCTTCTCGATGCCTTCGCCTACTTTGAAGTAGGTGAAGGAAACGATTTCAGCGCCGGCTTTCTTGGCCAGAGCACCAACGGTGACTTCCGGGTTCATGACGAAAGCTTGCTCAACCAGGCTGGCTTCAGCCAGGAACTTGGTGATACGGCCAGCGATCATCTTCTCGACGATTTCAGCTGGCTTGCCTTTCATCTTGTCTTCGTTCAGAGACAGGAATACGGCTTTCTCACGCTCGATGGCTTCTGGCGAAACCTGCGATGGCAGCAGGAACTCAGGGTTGCTTGCCGCCACGTGCATGGCGATCTCTTTGGCCAGCTGAACATCGCCGCCCTTGAGAACAACAGCAACACCGATCTTGTTACCGTGCAGGTAAGTACCGACCACGTCACCTTCAACGCGAACCAGGCGACGGATATTGACGTTTTCGCCAACTTTGGCCACCAGGGCTTCACGAGCCGATTCCTGAGCGGCGATCAGCGGAGCTGCGTCGGTCAGTTTTTCAGCGAAGGCTTTTTCTACGCTGGCAGCAACGAAGTTTTTGAAGTCGTCTTGCAGGGCCAGGAAGTCGGTCTGCGAGTTGACTTCCAGCAGCACGGCTGCCTTGTCGTCGGCCTTGATGGCGATAGCGCCTTCAGCGGCAACGTTGCCAGCTTTCTTGGCAGCCTTGATGGCGCCCGAAGCACGCATGTCATCAATGGCTTTTTCGATGTCGCCGCCAGCCTTGGTCAAGGCCTTTTTGCAGTCCATCATTCCTTCGCCAGTACGCTCGCGCAGTTCTTTGACCAACGCTGCAGTAATCTCTGCCATTTCAAAATTCCTCTTGGATAGGTTATCAACCATTCCACCCGATCGAACGGGCGTTCAATTCTTCCCGAACCACCCTTGTTAACTGCTGCACGTTACAGATGCACAGGGTGCGCCGCCACAAGTGGGCGCCAACAATTGGTTTTCGAGGTGGCAAAAAGGGGGCCAAGCCCCCTTTTTGCTTACTGAGTCAACGCCAGGGCGTCAATTACTCAGCTGCAGCTGCCGGAGCTTCTTCAACGAAAACTTCGGTGCCGCCAGCAGTGTTGTTGCGACCACGGATAACAGCGTCAGCCATCGAACCCATGTACAGCTGGATAGCGCGGATTGCGTCATCGTTGCCTGGGATGATGTAGTCAACGCCTTCCGGGCTGCTGTTGGTATCGACTACGCCGATAACCGGGATGCCCAGCTTGTTGGCTTCGGTGATCGCGATGCGCTCGTGATCAACGTCGATAACGAACAGAGCGTCTGGCAGACCGCCCATGTCCTTGATACCACCCAGGGAACGATCCAGCTTTTCCAGGTCACGGGAGCGCATCAGCGCTTCTTTCTTGGTCAGCTTGGCGAAAGTACCGTCTTCGGCTTGCACTTCAAGGTCACGCAGACGCTTGATGGAAGCACGGATGGTTTTGAAGTTGGTCAGCATGCCGCCCAACCAGCGGTGATCGACGTACGGCGAACCGCAACGTGCTGCTTCTTCAGCAACGATCTTGCCAGCGGAACGCTTGGTGCCGACGAACAGAATCTTGTTTTTGCCCTGGGCCAGACGCTCTACGAAAGTCAGAGCTTCGTTGAACATTGGCAGGGTTTTTTCAAGGTTGATGATGTGGATCTTGTTACGCGCGCCGAAAATGTATTTACCCATTTTCGGGTTCCAGTAACGGGTCTGGTGACCGAAGTGCACACCGGCCTTCAGCATATCGCGCATGTTGACTTGGGACATGATAGTTCCTTAATAAGTCGGGTTTGGCCTCCACGTATCCCAATGACCAACCACCAGCAATTACGCTTGCGGCACCCAGGTCATCGTGTCGACACGTGTGTGGATTTAGGCTTTTCGGGGCATCCCCGGAAAGCGGCGCATTTTATACCACAGGGAAGGGAAAAACGGAACCCGGATTCTGAAATCCTGGCGACCAGCGTACTCCCTCCCTTGGAATCCGCCCAGAATGCACCATTCTATAGAGAGAAGCGATGTACAGAGGCGCGGATTTGCGCTGATCGTCTGGTAGAATCGCGTTTTTCAGGGCTGCGAACTTCGATCGCGCATTGCCCATTCCGTTTGTGAAGCGCCGTTGAGCGCAGAGAGAGCCTGTATGACCGTCACCCTCAAAACCCCCGAGGACATCGCAAAAATGCGCATCGCCGGCAAACTGGCCGCCGATGTGCTGGAAATGATTGCCGAACATGTCAAACCGGGCATTACCACCGAAGAACTGGACCGCATCTGCCACGACTACATCGTCAATGAGCAGAAGGCCATCCCTGCCCCGCTCAACTACAAGGGCTTCCCGAAGTCCATCTGCACCTCGATCAATCACGTGGTCTGCCACGGGATCCCGAACGAGAAAGCGCTGAAGGATGGCGACACCCTGAACATCGACGTCACCGTCATCAAGGACGGTTACCACGGCGACACCAGCCGCATGTTCCACGTCGGCAGCGTGCCGGTCTGGGCCGAGCGCCTGTCGCAAGTGACCCAGGAATGCATGTACAAGGCCATCGAACTGGTCAAACCCGGCTGCCGCCTGGGCGACATCGGCGAAGTGATCCAGAAACACGCCGAGAAGAACGGTTTCTCGGTGGTTCGCGAGTTCTGCGGCCACGGTATCGGTAAAGTCTTCCACGAAGAACCGCAGATCCTGCACTACGGCCGCGCCGGCACCGGAATGGAACTGAAGGCCGGCATGACCTTCACCATCGAGCCAATGATCAATCAGGGCCGCGCCGACACCAAGGTACTGGGCGACGGCTGGACCGCGATCACCAAGGACCGCAAGCTGTCGGCACAGTGGGAACACACCCTGCTGGTGACCGATACCGGCTACGAGATCTTCACCCTGCGTAGCGATGACACCATTGCACGCGTTTCGGCCTGATCCGACCCGCTCGTTCCCAGCCTTATAGATAGGAAAGCCAATCGATGCCGCAGGTGGATCCCGAACTCTTCGACCGCGGCCAGTTCCAGGCTGAACTGGCTCTGAAGGCAAGCCCTATCGCGGCCTTCAAGAAGGCGATCCGCCAGGCCCGCGAGGTGCTCGATGCACGCTTTCGCAGCGGCCGGGACATTCGTCGGCTGATCGAGGATCGCGCCTGGTTCGTCGATAACATCCTGCAAAAGGCCTGGGAGCAGTTCAACTGGAGTGAAGACGCCGACATCGCGCTGGTCGCGGTCGGCGGCTATGGTCGCGGCGAGCTGCACCCTTACTCCGACATTGATCTGCTGATCCTGCTGGACAGCGCCGATCATGAAGTTTTCCGCGATTCCATCGAGCGTTTTCTGACGCTGCTGTGGGACATCGGCCTCGAAGTCGGTCAGAGCGTTCGCTCCGTCGACGAATGCGCCGTAGAAGCCCGCGCCGACCTGACGGTAGTAACCAACCTGATGGAAAGCCGGACCATCACCGGCCCCGAGCATCTGCGCCAGCGCATGCTGGATGTCACCAGCACCGCGCACATGTGGCCGAGCAAGGACTTCTTCCTGGCCAAACGGGCCGAGCAAAAAGCCCGTCACCACAAATACAACGACACCGAATACAACCTGGAACCCAACGTCAAAGGCTCGCCTGGCGGTCTGCGGGATATCCAGACGATTCTCTGGGTGGCCCGTCGCGAGTACGGCACCCTGAACCTGCGGGCACTGGCGGGCGAAGGCTTCCTGGTCGAGAGCGAAAACGCCCTGCTGGCGTCTTCGCAGGAGTTCCTGTGGAAAGTGCGCTACGCCTTGCACATGCTCGCCGGTCGCTCCGAGGACCGCCTGTTGTTCGACCACCAGCGCGCCATTGCCAAACTGCTGGGGTTCGAAGGCGACGACGCCAAGCAGGCTGTCGAAAACTTCATGCAGCAGTATTACCGGGTGGTGATGAGCATTGCCCAGCTCAGCGATTTGATCATCCAGCACTTCGAGGAAGTCATCCTCGCGCCGGAAGACGAGGCGCCGCCGCAGCCGATCAACTCGCGATTCCAACTGCACGACGGCTATATCGAGGCGCGTAACGACAATGTGTTCCGCCGTACCCCGTTCGCCATGCTGGAAATCTTCGTGCTGATGGCCCAGCAGCCGGAAATCAAAGGCGTGCGTGCCGACACCATTCGCCTGCTGCGCGAAAATCGCCACCTGATCGACGACGATTTCCGCAACGACATCCGCAACACCAGCCTGTTCATCGAGCTGTTCAAGTGCAAGATCGGCATCCACCGCAACCTGCGCCGGATGAACCGCTACGGTATTCTCGGGCGTTATCTGCCGGAGTTCGGCTTTATCGTCGGACAGATGCAGCATGACCTGTTCCACATTTACACGGTCGACGCCCATACGCTGAACCTGATCAAACACCTGCGTAAGTTGCAGTACACCCAGGTGTCGGAAAAATTCCCGTTGGCCAGCAAGCTCATGGGCAAGTTGCCCAAACCTGAGCTGATCTACCTGGCTGGCCTGTACCACGACATCGGCAAGGGCCGGCATGGCGATCACTCGGAAATTGGTGCAGTGGACGCCGAGGCGTTTTGCCAGCGCCACCAGCTCCCTGTGTGGGACAGCCGCCTGATCGTCTGGCTGGTGCAGAACCATCTGGTGATGTCGACCACCGCCCAGCGCAAAGACTTGTCCGACCCGCAGGTGATCCATGATTTCGCGCAGATCGTCGGTGACGAAACCCACCTCGATTACCTGTATGTGCTGACCGTCGCCGACATTAACGCCACCAACCCGACACTGTGGAATTCCTGGCGCGCCAGCCTGCTGCGTCAGCTCTACACCGAGACCAAACGCGCACTGCGTCGCGGCCTGGAAAACCCGGTGGACCGCGAAGAGCAAATCCGCCAGACCCAAAGTGCAGCCCTGGACATCCTGGTGCGCGGCGGCAACGATCCGGACGATGTCGAGCAGTTGTGGGCGCAATTGGGCGATGACTATTTCCTGCGTCACACCGCCGGCGACGTTGCCTGGCACACTGACGCGATTCTCCAGCAACCGTCCGACGGCGGGCCGCTGGTGCTGATCAAGGAAACCACGCAACGGGAATTCGAGGGCGGCACGCAGATCTTCATCTACGCACCGGACCAGCACGATTTCTTCGCCGTGACCGTGGCCGCGATGGACCAGCTCAACCTGAACATCCATGACGCCCGGGTCATCACGTCCAGCAGCCAGTTCACCCTCGACACCTATATCGTGCTCGACACCGATGGCGACTCGATCGGCGACAACCCTGCGCGGGTCAAACAGATCCGCGACGGCCTGACCGAAGCCCTGCGCAACCCGGACGACTACCCGACGATCATCCAGCGCCGGGTACCGCGCCAGCTCAAACATTTTGCCTTTGCACCGCAGGTGACGATCCACAACGATGCCCAGCGTCCGGTGACCGTACTGGAACTGACCGCACCCGACCGCCCCGGCCTGCTGGCCCGCATCGGCACGATCTTCCTGGAGTTCGACCTGTCGCTGCAGAACGCCAAGATCGCCACCCTGGGCGAGCGCGTGGAAGACGTGTTCTTCATCACCGACGCGAACAATCAGCCGCTCTCCGACCCGCTGCTGTGCAGCCGGTTACAAGACGCAATCGTCGAGCAGTTGAGCGTCAATCAGGAACCCGATATCAAACTGTCGCGCATCAGTATCTGAATTAACTATGGCCCGCCCCTTGTAGGAGCGAGCTTGCTCGCGATGGACTCCAATACAACGCGTTTCCCAGACAAGCACGCGTTACCGTTGACGACCTTCGCGAGCAAGCTCGCTCATACAAAGAGTTCCAACACCGAACGAGATTGACCGATGAACAACGCTCTGTCCCAGCTCCAGCCCTACCCGTTCGAGAAACTTCGCGCCCTGCTCGGCAGCGTCACGCCCAACCCGGACAAGCGTCCTATCGCCCTGTCCATCGGCGAGCCGAAACACCGTTCGCCAAGTTTTGTCGCCGAGGCCCTGGCCAGCAATCTGGAAAAGATGGCCGTGTACCCGACCACTCTCGGCATCCCGGAGCTGCGTGAAGCCATTGCCGCCTGGTGCGAGCGTCGTTTCGGCGTGCCGAACGGCTGGATCGACCCGGCGCGCAATGTATTGCCGGTTAACGGCACCCGCGAAGCGCTGTTCGCCTTTACCCAGACTGTGGTCAACCGTGGCGACGATGCCCTGGTTGTCAGCCCGAACCCGTTCTACCAGATCTACGAAGGCGCGGCGTTCCTCGCCGGCGCCAAGCCGCATTACCTGCCATGCCTGGATGAAAACGGCTTCAATCCGGATTTCGATGCTGTTTCGCCGGACATCTGGAAACGCTGCCAGATCCTGTTCCTGTGCTCGCCGGGCAACCCGACCGGCGCATTGATTCCGGTCGACACCCTGAAAAAACTGATCGCCCTGGCCGACGAATACGATTTCGTGATTGCCGCGGACGAGTGCTACAGCGAACTGTACTTCGACGAACAAACCCCGCCACCGGGCCTGCTCAGTGCATGCGTGGAACTGGGTCGCAAGGATTTCAAGCGCTGCGTGGTGTTCCACAGCTTGTCCAAGCGCTCCAACCTGCCGGGTTTGCGTTCAGGATTCGTGGCCGGCGATGCCGATATTCTCAAAGGCTTCCTGCTCTATCGCACCTACCACGGCTGCGCGATGCCGGTTCAGACTCAACTGGCCAGCGTTGCTGCCTGGAACGACGAAGCGCACGTGCGCGCCAACCGCGCGCTGTATCGCGAGAAGTATGACGCGGTGCTTGAAATTCTCGGTCCGGTGATGGATGTGCAACGTCCGGATGGTGGTTTTTATCTGTGGCCGAGTGTGGCGGGAGATGATGCCGCCTTCTGTCGCGATCTGTTCGAACAGGAACACGTGACCGTCGTGCCGGGCTCTTACTTGTCGCGGGATGTCGATGGCGTCAATCCCGGCGCCGGGCGTGTGCGCATGGCGTTGGTTGCGCCGTTGGCAGAATGTGTTGAGGCGGCTCAACGGATTCGTGCGTTCATTACAAAGAACCACTAAGTTTTCCATGCCTGCACTGTGCAACGCAGTGCAGGCATTGTTTGGTTATCGCAACAAACTCTAATAGACAGCAACTTTACCCAACATAAAACCACAACTAATCTCCAAGTCGATTCGAAACAATCAAACTACAAAAACATGACAAGGAGATAGTCAATGCTTCATCCACACCCCTGTAAAATCATGGAACCGTCGGACATAAAAAACTCCTATGAAGCCGCCATCAATGAAAACCCCGACAACGGCAACACCCTGAGCGTTGGCGGTCGGCAAAAGAGAGGTGTTTCAACTCACTCCAAATTCTGGGCCAGCAACAGAACGCTGAAAGTAGCATTTCTCAACCCACCGTCCGACACTCATCGTGAGACCGCCATAAAAGCAATCAAATTATGGCAACCGTCCATTAACTTAAAACTGGAGTTTGTCAGCGGCTCAGAGGGTGACATTCGGATAACGATGGAGGCACCACTGAATTACTCTGCCATCGGCACCGATGCCACGCTGCGCGCCCCTGGCGAAAACACCATGAATATCGGCACCAGCCCTGATCATCCCTGGTTTGAAGCTGCCGTACTTCACGAATTCGGTCATGCACTCGGCATGGAGCATGAGCATCAACATCCAAAAGCCAACATACCGTGGAACAAACCTGCGGTATATGCCCACTACTGGACTGCCTTTCAATGGAGTAAAGAAGAGGTTGATCACAACCTGTTCCGATTATTGGAAACCTCAACCGTTCGAACCACCCCTTATGACCCGACTTCTATCATGCACTACCCGGTCCCAAATGAACTGACAATCGGTGACTGGTCGATACAAAAAAATACTTCAGTGAGTCAAAATGATCGACGACTGATGCGCAAGATATACCCAAAGTAAAACCTCAATACACCTTCAGACCTTACGACGGGAATTCTGTAATGCATTACGCAGCTTTACTCGAATGGACTTTCGGGAGTGGAGTCAGTCAGAGACGCACGCAATCAGTGACGGCGATATTGCCATGATGCGTGAAGCCTATCCAAAAAACCAAGGGCGACTACAGCAACTCGTTACTTCACCACCCCCAACTTGGCTTCACTCAAATCCAGCTCTCCCAACACCTCACGCAAAACGTCATCACCAATCTGGTGATGACGACTGAGGCTGTACAACTCCAGGCGTTGCGCCCGCAGCGCCTTCAAACGTAAACGCCGTTCCAGCAAGTCCATCTGAAAGGCCAGCGCCTGGGCTTCCGCCGAATCATTGAACACCTCCAACTGATGGCGATATTCGGACATGATCCGCGCCTTGAGCTCGGCGGCGAGTGCGGACTGGGCGGCGTCCTGCGGGTTGACCTCTTCTGTTTCGAGCGCATGAATGGCCGCTTCCGCGGTCTTGCGCCACGCCTCGCGCACCTCGTTGCGTCGTTTGTCGTCCGGGCTGGTCTCGATGCCCCGCAGCAGCATCGGTAACGCGATGCAGGCAGCGATCAGCGACAACAGGATCACCCCGGCGGCGATGAAAATCAGCAGATCACGTTCGGGGAACACTTCCCCGCCCATCAGCATCGGCACCGACATCACACCCGCCAGCGTCACCGCGCCGCGCACGCCGCCGAAGGTCAGCAACCCGCAGGAGCGTGCACTCGGCACTTGAGTGATCTCATCCTTTCCGCGCCAGCGCCTTATCAGAATGGACAGTCGCCAAATGCTCTGCACCCAGACGAACCGCAACACCAGCAGCACCAGGAAAATGGCCACGACATCGAGGCCGCGGTAGAGCAATGTCGGCCACAATGAAGTTTCGTGGCTGGCCACCGCTTTGACGATGTCCGGCAGCTGCAAACCGAGCAGTAGAAAAATCAAGCCGTTAAAAGCGAACTCCAGCAGCGACCAGACACTGCGATTGAGCAACCGCGTATTGGTCTGGCGCGGCAGCAGATCGAGCCAGCTCTGCATCATCCCCGCCGCCACCGCCGAGAGAATGCCCGACACGCCGACCCGTTCGGCCAGTACGTAAGCGGCAAACGGAAGCAACAACATGAACACGACGTGAGTGGCCGGATCATCCCAGCCGCGAGCGATCATCCAGGCCCGCAGGCGCCCGACCAGCCAGCTCAGCGCAACGCCAACAGCCAATCCGCCCACAGCGACCAGTACGAACGTCAGACTGGCATTGGCCAGCGAGAACACTCCCGTCACCGCCGCGACCAAGGCAAATTTGAATGTCACCAGGCCCGAGGCATCATTCATCAACGCCTCGCCCTGCAAAATGTGCATCAACGGAGTCGGCAGGCGATTACGGGCAATCGCCGAGACCGCCACCGCATCCGTCGGCGACAGCACGGCAGCCAGGGCAAACGCCACCGGCAACGGCACACCGGGCAACAACCAGTGAATGAAATAGCCGGCGCCGACCACAGTGAACAACACCAACCCTACCGCCAACGTCAGGATCGGCCCGCGCAGATGCCAGAACTCGCGCTTGGGCATGCGCCAGCCGTCGGAGAACAACAGCGGTGGCAGGAACAGAAACAGGAACAGTTCGGGATCGAGGGCAACATGCAATCCAAGCGTCGGCCAGGCGAGCAAGGCCCCGGCGGCAATCTGCACCAGCGGCAACGGCAGCGGAACGACCCGTCCGATCAGGCGAGAAACGCCGACCAGCATCAACAGGATCAGGACGGTGTAGGCGGTTTGCATAAAGCGTGGTTCCCGGACAATCGACAGCATTGAAGTGCCATATTAGCCGCTTAGACTTCAGCTGGCCCTTGCACCTATGTCGCACCCGGCAACACCACCCCCTGTAGGAGCTTGCTCGCGATGGCGGCATAACAGCCAACATCACCGTAGACTGATCCACCGCCATCGCGAGCAAGCTCCGCTCCTACAGGTTTTACGCCATAGCCGCCGCGAAACCGTCCGGTCATGGCATAATCCGACACCTTTTTTCTCCAGCACCTGTAAAGGGGGCAATTCCTTGACCGTTTCAAGCAAAACGTTGCACCTTTTCGGCATCAAAGCCTGCGACACCATGAAAAAGGCGCGCACCTGGCTCGATGAACACGCTGTCAGCTATGACTTTCATGATTACAAAGCGGTCGGTATCGACCGTGAACACCTGACCCAGTGGTGCAACGAGCACGGCTGGGAAGTGGTGTTGAACCGTGCAGGCACGACCTTTCGCAAGCTCGACGACGAACGCAAAGCCGATCTCGACCAGTCGAAAGCCATCGAACTGATGCTCGCACAACCTTCGATGATCAAGCGCCCGGTGCTCGATCTCGGTGACCGAACCCTGATTGGCTTCAAGCCAGATATCTACGCGGCCGCACTCAAGTAAGCAGCCCGTATCAATTTGTTAGAGGTATCAACATGTCCACTACCCTGTTCAGCCTGGCCTTTGGTGTCGGCACTCAAAACCGTCAAGGCGCATGGCTGGAAGTGTTTTACGCGCAGCCATTGCTCAATCCATCGGCCGAACTGGTCGCAGCCGTTGCACCGATCCTCGGTTACAACGAAGGCAACCAGGCCATCACTTTCACCACCGCCCAGGCTGCGCAACTGGCCGAAGCCGTGAAAGGCATCGACGCCGTGCAAGGCAAGCTGCTGACCCGCCTGGCCGAAAGCCACAAGCCGCTGGTCGCGACCCTGTTGGCCGAAGACGCTCAACTGTCGTCCACCCCTGAGGCGTACCTCAAGCTGCACCTGTTGTCCCACCGTCTGGTCAAGCCGCACGGCGTGAGCCTGGCCGGCATCTTCCCGCTTCTACCAAACGTGGCGTGGACCAGCCAAGGTGCTGTTGACCTGAGCGAATTGGCGGAAATGCAACTGGAAGCGCGTCTGCGTGGCGAGCTGCTGGAAGTGTTCTCGGTGGACAAGTTCCCGAAAATGACCGACTACGTGGTTCCGGCCGGCGTGCGTATCGCTGACGCCGCGCGTCTGCGCCTGGGTGCCTACGTGGGCGAAGGCACCACCGTGATGCACGAAGGTTTCATCAACTTCAACGCCGGCACCGAAGGCCCGGGCATGATCGAAGGCCGCGTTTCCGCTGGCGTATTCGTCGGCAAGGGTTCGGACCTGGGCGGCGGTTGCTCGACCATGGGCACCCTGTCGGGCGGCGGCAACATCGTGATCAAGGTCGGCGAAGGCTGCCTGATCGGCGCCAACGCCGGTATCGGTATCCCGTTGGGCGACCGCAACACCGTTGAGTCGGGCCTGTACGTGACCGCTGGTACCAAAGTGGCGCTGCTGGACGAGAACAACAAGCTGGTCAAAGTGGTGAAGGCCCGTGAACTGGCCGGCCAGACCGACCTGCTGTTCCGTCGCAATTCGGAAACCGGTGCCGTGGAATGTAAAACCCACAAATCGGCGATCGAACTGAACGAAGCGCTGCACGCTCACAACTAAGCGTCACCCGATTCCTGTAGGAGCGAGCATGCTCGCGATGGACGTCAACGATAAAGCGGGGCACCAGACAGCCCGCGTCGTCTGAGCGTTTTTCGCGAGCATGCTCGCTCCTACAGGGTCAGAGGTACACCCGGCAGGGCCAATAGCATGATGATTCCCTCTCCCTGGCGCGCCGATTTTCCGGCCATCGCCGCTCTGCAACGGCAAGACCAGACCTATCTGGACAACGCCGCCACCACGCAAAAACCTCAAGCCCTGCTCGACGCTTTGGCGCATTACTACGCCAATGGCGCGGCCAACGTGCATCGGGCGCAACACCTGCCCGGCGCCCACGCCACCCAGGCGTTCGAGGACAGCCGCCGCAAAGTCGCGCACTGGCTCAATGCCGGTGACAGCGGGCAGATCATCTTTACCCACGGCGCAACATCTGCGCTGAACCTCCTGGCCTATGGCCTGGAACACCTATTCCACCCGGGCGATGAGATTGTCATCAGCGCCCTGGAGCATCACGCCAACCTGCTGCCGTGGCAGCAACTGGCGCACCGTCGCGACCTCAAACTGGTGATCCTGCCACTGGATGCCGATGGTGTGATCGACCTTGAAGTTGCTGCCAGTTTGATCGGACCGCGCACGCGCCTGTTGGCCGTCAGCCAGTTGTCCAACGTGATCGGCGCCTGGCAGCCGTTGCCCGCGCTGCTGACGATGGCCAAGTCGCACAACGCTTTGACCGTCATTGACGGCGCGCAAGGCGTGGTCCATGGCCGTCATGACGTGCAGGCGCTGGGTTGCGACTTCTATGTATTTTCCAGCCACAAGCTCTACGGCCCCGATGGGCTGGGCGTATTGTTCGGGCGCAACGAAGCGCTACAGCAGCTGCGGCCGTGGCAGTTCGGCGGCGAGATGGTGCTGGACGCCAATTACCACGACGCACGCTTTCGCCCCGCGCCGCTGGGCTTCGAGGCGGGAACACCGCCAATCGCCAGTGTGATTGGTCTTGGAGCGACGCTGGACTATCTCGCCGGTCTCGATCAGGACGCCGTGAACGATCACGAAGCCGCACTGCATGACTATCTGCTCAAAGGTCTGGCGGCACGCAACGGCATTCGCTTGCTGGGCAAGCCGCAACTGGCATTGGCCAGTTTTATCGTCGAGGGTGTGCATAACTCGGATCTGGCACATCTGCTGACCGAGCAAGGCATCGCGGTACGCGCCGGCCATCACTGCGCCATGCCGTTGCTCAAAAGCTTCCAACTGGCCGGGGCGATTCGGGTGTCGTTGGCGTTGTATAACGATTCCGAGGATCTTGAACGGTTTTTCGAGGCGCTGGATCAGGCGCTGGAGTTGTTGCGATGAACTTGCCTACCGATGCCGTCACGGCGCTCGAAACCTTTGAGGCGGCCGCTGGCTGGGAACAACGCGCGCGATTGCTGATGCAGTGGGGCGAGCGCTTGCCTGCATTGAGCGACGAACAGATGTGCGAGGCCAACCGGGTGCATGGCTGCGAAAGTCAGGTATGGCTGGTGGGCGAGTTGCGCGATGGCCATTGGCAGTTCCGCGCCAACAGCGATGCCCGGCTGATTCGTGGATTGGTGGCGTTGTTGCTGGCGCGGGTTAACGGATTGTCGGCTGCTGAGTTGCAGCAGGTGGATTTACACGACTGGTTCAATCAATTGGGATTGGGGCGGCAGTTGTCGCAGTCGCGCAGTAACGGGTTGAATGCGGTGCTTCAGCGGATGCGGAGCCTAAGCGACGTGTAGGAGCTGCCGAAGGCTGCGATCTTTTGATCTTGTTTTTAAATAGCAAAATCAAAAGATCGCAGCCTTCGGCAGCTCCTACAGGAATCTTCGTCGGCCTTTAAACCTGAGGCTTGACCCGATCCGCCGGTCGCCTTACACCCGCCACAATTTTATCCACAGCCTTGGTCGCCGCGACCATGCCGAACGTCGCCGTCACCATCATCACCGCGCCAAAGCCACCAGCGCAGTCGAGCTTCACGCCATCGCCGACAAAACTCTTCTGCAAACAAATGCTGCCGTCCGGTTTCGGATAGCGCAGTTGCTCGGTGGAAAACACGCACGGCACGCTGTAATGGCGGGTCACGGTGCGAGAGAAGCCGTAGTCGCGTCGCAAGGTCGAGCGCACTTTTGAGGCCAACGGGTCATTGAAGGTACGGTTGAGGTCGCAGACCTGAATCAGCGTCGGGTCGATCTGCCCACCCGCACCGCCCGTGGTGATGATCTGGATCTTGCGGCGCTTGCACCAGGCGATCAGCGCCGCTTTGGCGTTAACGCTGTCGATGCAGTCGATCACACAGTCGATGTTCGGCGTGATGTACTCGGCCATGGTGTCGCGGGTGACGAAGTCCGGCACTGCATGCACCGTGCAGTCCGGGTTGATCCCGCGCAAGCGCTCGGCCATCACTTCGACCTTGGGTTTGCCGACGGTGCTGTCCAGCGCGTGCAACTGACGATTGGCGTTGCTGACGCAGACGTCGTCGAGGTCGAACAGCGAAATCTCGCCCACGCCACAACGGGCCATGGCTTCCGCCGCCCAGGAGCCGACGCCACCGACGCCGACGATCGCCACATGGGCCGCACGCAGGCGTTCAAGCCCTTCGACGCCATACAAACGGGCGATGCCTGCAAACCGCGGATCTTCTGTACTCATGACCATCACCTCAAAAACCGGCGCGCATTATAGGGCCGTCGGCGGCCAAGAGCATCATCGAGCTATGAACGGGCATCTTCCATTCAAACTGCATCGAACGAAGATTTGCCCTACACGCTCTAACGAAAGAACTTAAGTCGACTTGGATTGCCCAACGTCCGGCATTTCCCTGTCCGCTGTACGTCCAGAGAAGTGCCAGTGTAGGATGCGCGCCCCTTGGCGACCGCCAATGTTCTTCCTGTTCCACAGCCTTTGGAACCCGAAATAGCTATGTCATCGCGTAAATTTGGACTCAACCTGGTGGTGGTGCTTGCCATCGCTGCCTTGTTTACCGGCTTCTGGGCGCTGATCAACCGCCCGGTCACCGCCCCCAACTGGCCTGAACAGATCTCCGGCTTCTCGTATTCGCCGTTCCAGCAAGGTCAATTCCCACAGAAAGAGCAGTATCCGACCGACGATCAAATGCGTCGCGATCTGGAGATCATGAGCAAGTTGACGGATAACATCCGTACTTACTCGGTCGACGGCACGCTGGAGAACATCCCGAAACTGGCGGAAGAGTTCGGCCTGCGGGTAACTCTAGGGATCTGGATCAGCCCTGACCAGGAACGCAACGAGCGGGAAATCACCCGCGCCATCGAAATCGCCAATTCCTCGCGCAGCGTGGTTCGCGTGGTGGTCGGTAACGAGGCGATCTTCCGCAAGGAAATCACTGCCCAGGAACTCAGCGTCCTGCTGGACCGCGTTCGCGCCGCCGTGAAGGTGCCGGTGACCACGTCCGAGCAATGGCACGTCTGGGAAGAACATCCGGAGCTGGCCAAGCACGTCGACCTGATCGCCGCGCACGTCCTGCCTTACTGGGAATTCATCCCGATGGACAAGGCCGGGCAGTTCGTCCTCGACCGCGCCCGCGACCTGAAAAAGATGTTCCCGAAAAAACCGTTGCTGCTGTCCGAAGTGGGCTGGCCGAGCAACGGCCGCATGCGCGGTGGCGCCGATGCATCGCCGGCAGATCAGGCGATTTACCTGCGCACGCTGGTCAACAAACTCAACCGTCAGGGCTTCAACTACTTCGTGATCGAAGCGTTTGACCAGCCGTGGAAGGCCAGCGACGAAGGTTCGGTGGGCGCCTATTGGGGCGTGTTCAACGCCGCGCGCCAGCAGAAATTCAACTTCGAAGGCCCGGTGGTGGCGATTCCTCAGTGGCGCGTCCTGGCCATCGGCTCGGTCGTCCTGGCCTTGCTGTCGCTGACCTTGCTGATGATCGACGGCTCGGCCCTGCGCCAACGTGGCCGTACCTTCCTGACCTTTATCGCGTTCCTTTGCGGTTCGGTGCTGGTGTGGATCGGTTACGACTACAGCCAGCAATACAGCACCTGGTTCAGCCTGACGGTCGGTTTCTTGCTGGCCCTCGGCGCGCTCGGGGTGTTTATCGTGTTGCTGACCGAGGCCCATGAACTGGCCGAGGCAGTGTGGATTCACAAGCGGCGCCGCGAATTTCTGCCGGTGGTCGGTGATTCCAGCTATCGACCAAAAGTCTCGATCCACGTGCCCTGCTACAACGAGCCGCCGGAGATGGTCAAACAGACCCTCAATGCCCTGGCCAACCTCGACTATCCGGACTTCGAAGTCCTGATCATCGACAACAACACCAAGGACCCGGCGGTCTGGGAGCCGGTGCGCGACTACTGCGAAACCCTCGGCCCGCGCTTCAAGTTCTTCCACGTTGCGCCATTGGCCGGTTTCAAGGGCGGCGCGCTGAACTACCTGATTCCGCACACCGCCAAGGACGCCGAAGTGATCGCGGTGATCGACTCCGATTACTGCGTGCACCCGAACTGGCTCAAGCACATGGTGCCGCACTTCGCCGATCCGAAAATCGCCGTGGTGCAGTCGCCACAGGACTACCGCGACCAGAACGAAAGCACCTTCAAGAAACTCTGCTACGCGGAATACAAAGGCTTCTTCCACATCGGCATGGTCACCCGCAACGACCGTGACGCGATCATCCAGCACGGCACCATGACCATGACCCGGCGCTCGGTGCTTGAAGAACTGGGCTGGGCCGACTGGTGCATCTGTGAAGACGCCGAACTCGGTCTGCGCGTGTTCGAGAAAGGTTTGTCGGCTGCGTATTACCACGACAGCTACGGCAAAGGCCTGATGCCCGACACCTTCATCGACTTCAAGAAACAACGGTTCCGCTGGGCCTACGGCGCGATTCAGATCATCAAGCGTCACACCGCCAGCCTGCTGCGCGGCAAAGATACCGAACTGACTCGCGGCCAACGCTACCACTTCCTCGCGGGCTGGTTACCGTGGGTGGCGGACGGCATGAACATCTTCTTCACCGTCGGCGCACTGTTGTGGTCGGCGGCGATGATCATCGTTCCGCAGCGGGTCGATCCGCCGTTGCTGATTTTCGCGATCCCGCCGTTGGCGCTGTTCGTGTTCAAGGTCGGCAAGATCATCTTCCTCTACCGTCGTGCGGTAGGCGTGAACCTGAAAGATGCGTTCTGCGCGGCTCTGGCCGGGCTGGCGTTGTCGCACACCATCGCCAAAGCGGTGTTGTACGGCTTCTTCACCAGCAGCATTCCGTTCTTCCGCACGCCAAAGAATGCCGATAACCACGGCTTCTGGGTGGCCATTTCGGAAGCCCAGGAAGAAGTGTTCATCATGCTGCTGTTGTGGGGCGCGGCCTTGGGGATCTTCCTGGTCAACGGCATGCCGAGCAACGACATGCGCTTCTGGGTGACCATGTTGCTGGTGCAATCGCTGCCGTACCTGGCGGCGTTGATCATGGCCTTCCTGTCGTCGCTGCCAAAACCGGCACCGGAGGCGCAGACGGCACCTGCCGTCTAAATCTCTGCGGATGCACTAAACGGCGGCCAATGGTCGCCGTTTTGCTTTAAGATAACCGCCATTTTGCGCGCCTTGCCCCATTCATGTAGGAGCAAAGCTTGCTCGCGATTGGCGCGACTCGATGTAACAGAAAGTCCTCATCATCGTTCATCGCGAGCAAGCTTTGCTCCAACACAATATGCTTCCGGAGTTTTCCATGACGGCCCAAGCCGACCTTTCGCCGACCCTTCAACTCGCCATCGACCTGATCCGTCGTCCGTCCGTCACGCCGGTCGACGCCGATTGCCAGAAGCAGATGATGCAGCGCCTGGGCGATGCCGGTTTTGTGCTGGAGCCGATGCGCATCGAAGATGTGGATAACTTCTGGGCCACCCACGGTAAACACGACGGTCCGGTGCTGTGCTTCGCCGGCCACACCGACGTGGTGCCGACCGGCCCGGTGACCGCCTGGCAGATCGACCCGTTCAACGCGCTGATCGACGAACACGGCATGCTCTGCGGCCGTGGCGCGGCGGACATGAAAGGCAGCCTGGCGTCGATGACTGTGGCGGCCGAGCGTTTCGTCGCCGACTACCCGGATCACAAAGGGAAAGTCGCGTTCCTGATCACCAGCGACGAAGAAGGCCCGGCGCACCACGGCACCAAGGCGGTGGTTGAACGTCTGGCCGCACGCAAAGAGCGTCTGGACTGGTGCATCGTCGGCGAACCGTCGAGCACCACCCTGGTCGGTGACGTGGTCAAGAACGGCCGTCGCGGCTCCCTCGGCGCCAAGCTGACCGTACGCGGCATCCAGGGCCACGTGGCTTACCCGCACCTGGCGAAGAACCCGATCCACCTCGCCGCCCCGGCCCTGGCAGAACTGGCCGCCGAGCATTGGGACCACGGCAACGATTTCTTCCCGCCGACCAGTTTCCAGATTTCCAACGTCAACTCCGGCACCGGTGCGACCAACGTCATCCCGGGTGACCTGGTGGCGGTGTTCAATTTCCGTTTCTCCACCGAGTCGACCGTTGAAGGCCTGCAGAAGCGCGTTGCCGACATCCTCGACAAGCATGGCCTGGACTGGCACATCGACTGGGCGCTGTCCGGCCTGCCGTTCCTCACCGAGCCGGGCGCGCTGCTTGACGCCGTATCGTCGAGCATCAAGGACATCACCGGCCGCGAAACCAAGGCGTCCACCAGCGGTGGCACCTCCGACGGCCGCTTCATCGCGACCATGGGCACGCAAGTGGTTGAGCTGGGGCCGGTCAACGCGACCATCCACCAGGTCAACGAACGCGTGCTGGCCGCCGATCTCGACGTGCTGACCGAAATCTACTACCAGACCATGATCAAGTTGCTCGCCTGATGCTTGCGTGTCCGATCTGTAGCGAACCGCTGAGCGCGGTGGACAACGGCGTGGCGTGCCCCGCCGGGCATCGTTTCGACCGCGCGCGCCAGGGTTACCTGAACCTGTTGCCGGTGCAGCACAAGAACAGCCGCGACCCAGGGGATAACCAGGCGATGGTCGAAGCCCGCCGCGACTTCTTGAACGCCGGGCATTACGCGCCGGTGGCCAAGCGTCTGGCGGAGTTGGCCGCGAGTTATGCACCGCAGCGCTGGCTCGACATCGGTTGTGGCGAGGGTTACTACACCGCGCAAATCGCCGATGCCTTGCCGCACGCTGACGGCTACGCCCTGGACATTTCCCGGGAAGCGGTCAAACGCGCCTGCAAACGCAATCCGAAATTGACCTGGTTGATCGCCAGCATGGCCCGTGTGCCGCTGGCTTCCGGCAGTTGCCAGTTTCTGGCCAGTGTCTTCAGCCCGCTGGATTGGGATGAAGCCAAACGCCTGCTCAGCGTCGGCGGCGGTCTGATGAAAGTCGGGCCGACCAGCGGCCACCTGATGGAATTGCGCGAGCGGCTATACGACGAAGTTCGCGAGTACATTGACGACAAGCATCTGGACCTGGTGCCGGAAGGCATGGCGCTGGCGCACAGCGAAACCCTCACGTTCAAGCTGACGCTGGACAAGCCGCAAGACCGCGCCAACCTGCTGGCGATGACGCCTCACGGCTGGCGCGCGAGTGCCGAGCGTCGTGCGGCAGTCATCGATCAGGCCGAGCCGTTCGAGACCACGGTGTCAATGCGCTACGATTATTTCGTTCTTCAATAACCTTTTGGTTCCGGGCGAGTGCCCGAGGCCGGCTAAATCCGCGAATGGATTTTTCAGACACGCAGTGAGGACATCCATGCGCCAACCCGATATCGAGATTTACCTGAAAGACGCCGACGTCGACCACAAAGCCATTTCCGCCTGGCTCGGTGCGGCATTGGGTCCGTGCACCGACTGGGTCCAGAAAGGCCAGACCTACAAGTGCAAGGCTGGCAACGTCCCGGTGACCTGGTTACCGAAAGCCGTAGGAAAGTGGAACAGCCTGTACCTGGAAAGCGACCAGACCCCGTGGGACGACGACATCGCCTGCGCCCGCGCCGCATTTGCCGCGCTGAACGTTGAAGTGCGTTGCGCACCAGGAACGTGGGTCGAGGAAGAAGGCGAAGAGACGGCGGATCGCTGGATTCGCATCAGCGCCGATGGTGAAGAAGAGATCACCTGGAAAACCGCATAAAAGCAAAAAGATCGCAGCCTGCGGCAGCTCCTACAAGGTTATGTGTACACCTGTAGGAGCTGCCGCAGGCTGCGATCTTTTGATCTTGAGAATTACAGCCCCACCACATCCTCAGCCTGCAAGCCTTTCTCTCCGGTCACCACAGCATATTCAACCTGCTGGCCTTCGGTCAGTGAACGGTGGCCTTCACCGCGAATCGCGCGGTAGTGCACGAACACGTCCACCCCGTCTTCGCGCTGAATGAAGCCGTAGCCCTTGGCGTCGTTGAACCACTTCACGTTGCCGGTTTCACGTGTTGCCATTTGTTCATACCCCTTTTTTATTATTGATCGGGCTCTTCGCAGGAAAGCCTCGGGAACGTCAGCCTGCACATGCTGGCCCAATGAAGGCAGCGGCGACAGACCGCCGAGTATATGACAGTCGTTAAAACTCTCAATAGAGTTTACTTACGGGCTTTTTTGCCGATTTTCGATGAATCCGGCACACTATCGACCGCCCGAGCAAACGCTCGGTTTTATTCACTCACGCAGAAGCCGTATGACCCGTTCCCCGTTCCGCCGTCTTGTGTTTGGCACCCTGCGCCGACTGTTGTACCTCTGGGTTCGCTCCGAGACAATCAACCAGTCGTCGTTCACCCTCAACCTCGACCGCAGTCGTCCGGTGTTCTACGTCCTGCAAAACCCTTCGCTGACCGACCTTGCCGTGGTTGACACCGAATGCAGCAAGGCTGGACTGCCGCGTCCGGTGCTGCCGGTCTCGGTGGGTAACCTGCTGGAACCGGCCGCGTTCTTCTATCTGACCCCAGACCCGGACTGGCTCGGTCGCCAGGACAAGCGCGGCGCGCCGCCGACCCTGACCCGCCTGGTCAGCGCCCTGAGCCAGAACGCCGCCGAAGATGCGCAGATCATTCCGGTCAGCGTGTTCTGGGGCCAGTCGCCGGACAGCGAAAACAGCCCGTGGAAACTTCTGTTCGCCGACAGTTGGGCCGTCACCGGGCGCCTGCGTCGCTTGCTCCGCATCATCGTGCTGGGGCGCAAGACCCGCGTGCAGTTCTCCGCGCCGATCCACCTGCGCGAGCTGATCGAGCACAACAAGGGCCACGAGCGCACTGTGCGCATGGCCCAACGCATCCTGCGGGTGCACTTCCGCAATCTGAAGGCTGCAGTCATCGGTCCGGACATTTCCCACCGGCGCAATCTGGTCAAAGGTCTGCTCAACCAGCCGATGGTCAAGCAAGCGATCCTCGACGAAGCCGAGCGCGAGAACATCTCCCCGGAAAAAGCCAAGGCCCAGGCCCTGCGCTATGGCAACGAAATCGCCTCGGACTACACCTACACGGCGATCCGTTTTATGGAAGTGGTGCTGAGCTGGTTCTGGAACAAGATCTACGACGGCATCAAGGTCAACCACATCGAAGGCGTGCAGAAGGTCGCCCAGGGTCACGAAGTGATCTACGTGCCGTGCCACCGCAGCCACATCGACTACCTGCTGCTCTCCTATCTGCTGTTCCGCAACGGCCTGACCCCGCCGCACATCGCCGCCGGCATCAACCTGAACATGCCGGTGATCGGTAGCCTGCTGCGTCGTGGCGGCGCGTTCTTCATGCGCCGCACGTTCAAGGGCAATCCGCTGTACACCTCGGTGTTCAACGAATACCTGCACACCCTGTTCACCAAAGGTTTCCCTGTCGAATACTTCGTCGAAGGCGGCCGTTCGCGCACCGGGCGCATGCTGCAACCGAAAACCGGGATGCTGGCGATCACCCTGCGCAGCTTCCTGCGTTCGTCGCGCATGCCCATCGTGTTCGTGCCGGTGTACATCGGCTACGAACGCGTACTGGAAGGGCGAACCTATCTTGGCGAGTTGCGCGGTGCGGCCAAGAAGAAAGAGTCGATCTTCGACATTTTCAAAGTCATCGGCGCGCTCAAACAGCGCTTCGGTCAGGTGGCGGTGAACTTCGGCGAGCCGATCAAACTGGCGGAATTCCTCGACAGCGAACAACCGGACTGGCGCCAACAGGAACTCGGCCCGCAGTTCAAACCGGCCTGGCTCAACGAAACCACCAATCGCCTCGGCGAGAAAGTCGCGCAACACCTGAATGAGGCGGCGGCGATCAACCCGGTCAACCTCGTTGCGCTGGCGCTGCTGTCCACCAGCCGTCTGGCCCTGGATGATCGCGCCATGGCGCGGGTGCTCGACCTGTATCTGGCGCTGCTGCGCAAAGTCCCGTATTCCCCGCACACCACATTGCCGGAAGGTGACGGCCGCGCGTTGATCGAACATGTGAAGGACATGGATCTGCTGTCCGAACAGAGCGATGCCCTGGGCAAGATCTTGTATCTGGACGAACAGAACGCCGTCCTGATGACCTACTACCGCAACAACGTTTTGCACATCTTCGCCCTGCCGGCATTGCTGGCGAGCTTCTTCCAGAGCGCCTCGCGCATGAGCCGCGAACAGATCCTGCGCTACACCCGCGCGCTGTACCCGTACCTGCAAGCCGAGCTGTTCATTCGCTGGTCGCTGGATGAGTTGGACGCGGTGATCGATCAATGGCTGGAAGCCTTCGTCGAACAAGGCCTGCTGCGGTTCGAGAACGACGTATACCTGCGTCCGGCACCAAGCTCGCGGCATTTCGTGCTGCTGACACTGCTGTCGAAAAGTATCGCCCAGACTCTGCAGCGCTTCTACATGACGGTTTCCTTGCTGCTCAATAGCGGCCAGAACAGCATCAGCGCCGAAGAACTGGAAGATCTGTGCACGGTGATGGCCCAGCGCCTATCGATCCTGCATGGCCTCAACGCCCCGGAATTCTTCGACAAGAGCCTGTTCCGCCACTTCATCCAGACCCTGCTCGACCTCGACGTGCTCAAGCGAGATGAAGCGGGCAAGTTGAGCTACCACGAACTGCTCGGCGAACTGGCCGAAGGCGCGGCCAAACGGGTGTTGCCGGCGGATATTCGTCTGTCGATCCGTCAGGTGGCGGTGCATCGCAGTGAAGATGCGGCGGAATTGGTAATGCCGATCTGATTTCATTCGGATCACTGCACGTCGTTTTATGGCTGAAGCAAGGATGCTTCTGACTCATACCACTCCCCCTTCGTCCCGAATCGCAGGATTTTCCCTACATAGAAATCGTGGTATCGACCCTATGCTGGGCGCTCGCCAATTCCGGCGATTCATTGATAAGGAAATCAATATGAGCAACGACCCCGTGAAGACCATCAGCGGCAAAGTGCATTATTTCGAAAGGATTGCGCTGCTGCCGAACTCGACACTCAATGTCCGCCTGCTGGATGTCAGCCTGGCAGACGCCCCGGCCCAAGAACTGGCCGTGCAGATCATCCCAAATGCAGAAAAAGCCGGGCTGGATTTCAACTTGGCGTACAGGCTTGCAGATGTCCTGAACGGGCATACCTATGCCATCAGGGCGAGTATCACCCATGGTGACGATCTGATCTTTTCCAGCAATCAACATCATCCGGTGGTTTTGGGCGTCGATCATTTGAAGGGGCAAAACGTGCTCGTCAGCCTCGTCTGATAACGACCCCACGCACTACCGGCACTACCCCCAGCCCCATGTTGCAACAGGTGGTCGAGGATATTGCCCGCATAATTCGCTAAATTATCGTTGGCGCTCCGAGGTTCTTCGGGCGCCAATGACAAGGACTCTCATCATGAAAAAAATCTCTCTGCTTGGACTTACCGTTTTGCTCGGCGCGTGCCAATCCATGCAACCTGCTCCGAAAGCCAGCCTCGATGGCGAAGTCTTCTATCTGCAACGCAGTGCCTTGCCACCGAGCGCGGTCTTGAGCGTCAGCCTGCAGGACATTTCCCTGGCCGACGCCCCGGCAGTGGTGCTCGACGAACAGAAAGGTCAGGTCAAAGGACAGGTGCCGCTGCCGTTTCATCTGAGTTACGATCCGGCGCAGGTTAAACCTGGGCATCGCTACTCGGTCAGCGCGCGCATCGAAGTCGACGGTAAGCTGATGTTCATCACCACTGAAAACCATGCCGTGCAGCTCGATGGCAATGACCCGCAACCGCTGAAAATACGCGTCGACGCCGTCCGCTAACTCTCTTTTTTGTACAAGGAAGCCACCATGTTCCGCCCTACCCTTCGCTTCGCCGGCCTGTGCGCAGGTTTGATGATCAGTGCCAGCGCGATGGCGCTGTCCCTCAGCGACCTGTCGCAGAAAGACGCCACCGGCGGACTCAAGGATGCCTTGACCCAAGGCGCGCAACTGGCCGTGAAACAGCTCGGCACCCCCGGCGGCTTCAGCAACAACCCGGACGTGAAAATCGAACTGCCGGGCAAACTGGGCAAAGTAGCCAGCAAAATGAAACAGTTCGGCATGGGTGATCAGGTCGATCAGCTGGAAACCAGCATGAACAAAGCCGCTGAAACCGCCGTGACCCAAGCCCAGCCAATCCTGGTGGATGCGGTGAAGAAAATGTCCGTGGAAGACGCCAAGGGCATCCTCAGCGGCGGCAACGACTCGGCTACCCAGTACCTGAACAAAACCAGCCGCGAACAAATTCGCGCCAAGTTCCTGCCGATCGTCAAGCAAGCCACCGACAAGGTTGGCCTGGCCCAGCAATACAACTCATTCGCCGGTCAAGCCGCGACCATGGGCGTGATCGACACCAAGAATGCCAACATCGAAAGCTACGTCACCGAACAGGCGCTGAACGGCTTGTTCGAAATGATTGGCAAACAGGAAGAAACCATCCGCCAGAACCCGGCGGCTGCGGCGACCAGTTTGGCGAAGAAGGTGTTTGGTACCCTTTGAGGCTTACTGCAAGACCCTGTGCGGGCTTGCTCGCGAATGCGGTGTGTCAGTCAACGTTCAAGTCGACTGACATGGCCTCATCGCCAGCAGGCTGGCTCTCACAATGGTTCACGCAAAAAGTACACACACTCCCGCCCCATCCTGCGTTTCTCAAACAACTTCAACTCGACCAGCCCATTCAACGTGGCCGATGCCGTGTTGTAAGAGCAACCCAGATTCTCCTTCACATTGCCCGCCGTAAACTCCTTGGCCATTCCGCTCTTGGCCACTTGGTACAATGCCCGCTGTTTCTCGGTGAGTTGCTCGAGAAAACCGCTCTCCTGCAGCCAGCAATCGAACTGCTGCGCATCGATCAGACTTTTCCGATATGCTTCGGTAAAACTGCCTACAGCTCGCAACACCACTGAACACTGGAAATCGATGAAATACGTCAGATCCAGGTCGTCCGCCTCGGTATCCAGATACGAGCGCCCGTACTTCACCGGCGCATTGCGCAACAAAACACTGATCGCGATGTAGCGGAACGCCGAATAGTCATTCTTGAACATGAACCAGTAGAACAGCGCCCTTGCGACCCGACCGTTGCCGTCGCGAAAGGGATGCTCGTAACCGAGTGCAAAATGCAGCGCGATGCCTTTGATCAACGGATGAAGGTAATTCGCTTGAAGGCGCCGTTGGCGCAAAAAGCCATTTCTGCGGTGGACCGGCAAACGACAACCGCGGTGTTGGAGTACATGACCGGCCAGATCGGCGAGCGTGCGCATTTCACTTATCTTCATCACGAATTGCAACCACCGGGAAGGTTCACCCAAGGACATAAGACGCGAATATTGTGCAGCCCGGGCTTTCTTCACCAACGCCCAGCACAGATTCGAATCCAGCCCCGGCGCCCAGCGATAGCGCAATGCGTCGTATGACAGGTAACGCCCTCGATCATCCAGAGGCTTGAGCAACGCGAGGTAGTCGCAAAGGCGCTCCTTGTGCGGTGATTGACCAAGCCGATCGAACACCGGATCAGACCTTCCCCTCAACCTGGGTGGATTTCTCATGGGTGATGACTCAAACGCTCGTAAACCGGACACTCGAGTACAACACCTGGATCTTTGAGTCTCAATATCAGACGAGTCTGAGATCTGTGTAGGAACGATGTTTGCCCGCCGACCTCTACGGACTAAGCGGGCTTTTTGTTGTACTAGTGCTGTGGGTCGAGTTGGTCCAGCACGCCGTTCACCGATAATTGCGCCAGGACAATCATCTGCTGAATACCCAACAGCAGATTGCAGGTTGGACCGGTCAGGGTGGATGACAACTCTGTGGCCATCACATTGGCCGAGGCGAGGGTTTCGTAGGCGTGGACGAGTAGGGTTTCGGGGTTGATGCCTGGGTGGATGGTGAAGATTGGGCAGGGGCGGTGGGAAATTCTCGTTGGTTTTTCCGATTCCGTGGCGGAAGAATTTGGAGTGTCTTTGATCATTGCGAAGCTCCCATAGTAGGCACCTAACAAACTATTGGCGGGCTTGCAGTCCCGGTCGCTGAATTGGCAGCGACGGTCAAAGGCTAGAGATCGGGGTTCCGACGGGCAACCTGAAAATCTTGTGGGAAAGGTCTGAATGTTTGATTGAGTGATAAATAGTGTTGGCTGTCAGGCCGCCATCGCTGGCAAGCCAGCTCCCACAGGGGACGGGATATATCTGGCAGAGACTGGTCGTCTGTCTGGCCGCCATCGCCAGCAGGCTGGCTCCCACAGAAGAGCAAATCGGCGTACTCCTCAGCTCTTCACCACTCCACAGGCCGAGCGTTAGCTCGCCTGCCGCTTTTGATCTTGATTCACCCGCCCCCTCGGGACGCTGAGTGGAGGTGTTCATCCGGGGAGTGGCGCGCAGCGCCGTTCGACGCAGTCGAACACGCTGCATGTAGGTCGTCGCGTAGCAGACCGGAGGGCAGTGTCCCCGGATGGATACCGTAGCGAAGGAACCCCGAGCCCCAGCGAGGGGCGGTACGTTCGGGGCGAGCGTTTTTTTGCTTACTTTTTTGAGGCGTTTGTCAAAAAAGTGAGTCGCCGTAAGGGCGAAACCATAAGCCGCCGTTACCGAAGAAACGGATATGTACCCGATCAAACAGTCTCCTTCCGAACCCGAAACCACGCAGCATAAAGGGCAGGCAAAAACAAAAGCGTCAACGCCGTAGCCACAATCAACCCCCCCATGATCGCCACCGCCATCGGCCCGAAAAACACACTGCGCGACAACGGAATCATCGCCAACACCGCAGCAAGCGCCGTCAACACAATCGGCCGGAACCGCCGCACCGTCGCCTCGATAATCGCCTGCCAAGGCTTCAACCCTGCCTTGATATCCTGCTCGATCTGATCCACCAGAATCACCGAGTTACGCATGATCATCCCCGACAAGGCGATGGTCCCGAGCATGGCGACAAAACCAAACGGCTGACGGAACACCATCAGAAACAGCGTCACCCCGATCAATCCCAACGGCGCCGTCAGAAACACCATCGCCGTGCGTGAGAAACTGCGCAGTTGCAGCATCAGCAACGTCAGCACCACGACGATGAACATCGGCACACCGGCGTTGACCGACTTCTGCCCACGCTCCGAATCTTCCACCGTGCCACCAACATCCAGCAAATACCCGTCCGGCAATTCAGCACGAATCGGATCGAGGGTCGGCATGATCTGCTTCACCAGCGTCGCCGGTTGCTCCTTGCCATAAATGTCCGCACGAACAGTCACGTTGGGCAGGCGATTGCGGTGCCAGATCACGCCTTCTTCGAAGCCATACTCGAGGGTCGCGATCTGCGACAGGGCCACGCTGCGACCGTTGTCGGTCGGCACCGCCAGGCTTGGCAACAACGACAGCTCGGTACGCTCATGTGCGGTGCCGCGCAGCAGAATCTCGATCAACTCGTTGTCTTCACGATACTGGCTGACACTGGAACCGGTCAGCGAGCTCTGCAAGAACTTCGACAGGTTCGCCGTGCTCACGCCAAGTGCCCGGGCACGGTCCTGATCGATGTTCAGGTACACGACTTTGCTCGGCTCTTCCCAGTCCAGGTGAACGTTGGCCACATGCGGGTTTTCGCGAACCTTGGCCGCGACCTTGCGGGCCAGTGCGCGGACTTCCTCGATGTGCTCACCGGTGACGCGGAACTGCACTGGATAGCCAACCGGCGGGCCGTTTTCCAGACGAGTGACCCGCGAGCGCAGGGCCGGGAATTGTTCGTTGAGAGTCGCGATCAACCAGGTGCGCAGGCTTTCACGCTCTTCGATGGTTTTCGCCAGGACGACAAACTGGGCGAAGCTCGCCGCAGGCAACTGCTGATCCAGCGGCAGGTAAAAACGTGGCGAACCCGTGCCGACGTAGGCCACGTAGTTGTCGATTCCCGCCTTGTCCTTGAGCAGCGCTTCGAGGCGTTTGACCTCATCGGCGGTGTTGCTCAGGGACGCGCCTTCGGCCAGTTTCAGGTCGACCATCAACTCCAGTCGGCCCGATGCCGGGAAAAATTGCTGTGGCACGAAGCGGAACAGCACGATGGAGGCAATGAACAACACCACGGTCGCCAGGATCACGGTTTTGCGCCAATGCACGCACCACTCCACCAGTCGTCTGACGCGCTGATAGAACGGTGTGCCGTAAGGATCAGGTTGGCCCGTGCCATGTTTGGCCGCATGAATTTTCGCCAGGTCCGGCAGGAGTTTTTCACCGAGGAACGGTACAAAAACCACGGCCACCACCCACGACGCCAACAGCGCAATGGTGACCACCTCAAAAATTGAGCGGGTGTATTCGCCAGTACCGGATTGCGCCGTGGCGATCGGCAGGAACCCGGCAGCGGTGATCAGCGTGCCGGTGAGCATCGGGAACGCAGTGCTGGTCCAGGCATAGCTCGCGGCTTTGATCCGGTCGAAGCCCTGCTCCATTTTGATCGCCATCATTTCCACGGCGATGATCGCGTCGTCCACCAGCAAACCCAGCGCCAACACCAATGCGCCAAGGGAAATCTTGTGCAGGCCGATGCCGAGGTAATACATGCAGGCGAACGTCATCGCCAACACCAACGGAATCGCCAGGGCGACCACCATGCCGGTGCGCACGCCGAGGGAGAAGAAGCTCACCAGCAACACAATCGCCAATGCTTCCACCAGCACCTGGACGAACTCGCCGACACCGGTCTTCACCGCTGCCGGTTGATCGGAGACCTTGCGCAGTTGCATCCCGGCCGGGAGGTTTTTCTGGATGCGGGCGAATTCGACTTCCAGCGCTTTGCCCAGCACCAGGATGTCGCCACCGTCTTTCATGGCCACGGCCAGACCGATCGCATCCTCCGCCATAAAGCGCATACGCGGCGCCGGTGGATCATTGAAGCCACGTCGTACGTTGGCTACATCGGAAATGCGGAACGTGCGATCGCCGACGCGAATCGGGAAGTTCTTGATCTCATCGACTGTCTGAAAATTCCCCGAGACCCGTAGCTGCAATCGCTCGCTGGTGGTTTCGAAGAAGCCGGCGGTAGAGACCGCATTCTGTTCTTCAAGCGCCTGTTGCACCGCCGCCAACGGCAAGCCCAGGGTGGCGAGTTTGACGTTGGAGAGTTCGATCCAGATCTTTTCGTCCTGCAAGCCGAGCAGATCGACCTTGCCCACGTCCTTGACCCGTTGCAGCTGGATCTGGATGCGGTCGGCGTAATCCTTGAGCACGGCGTAGTCGAAGCCGTCGCCAGTCAATGCGTAGATGTTGCCGAAGGTGGTGCCGAATTCATCGTTGAAGAACGGCCCCTGAATCCCCGGCGGCAAGGTATGGCGGATGTCGCTGACCTTCTTGCGCACCTGATACCAGAGCTCCGGAATGTCCACCGAGTGCATGGAATCGCGGGCAATGAACGTCACCTGGGACTCGCCCGGGCGGGAGAACGAGACGATGCGCTCGTACTCGCCGGTTTCCATCAATTTCTTTTCAATACGCTCGGTGACCTGGCGCGAGACTTCCTGCGCCGTGGCACCCGGCCAATTGGTACGGATCACCATGGCTTTGAAGGTGAACGGCGGGTCTTCGCTCTGGCCGAGTTTGGTGTAGGAAAGTGCACCAACGATGGCCAGCAAGAGCATCAGGAACAGTACGATCTGGCGATTGCGCAGCGCCCAGGCGGAAAGATTGAAACCCATCGGGGATTACTCCTTGTCCGCCAGATTGACCACGCGGTTGGAGCGATCCACCGGGCGCACTTGTTGCCCGTCGAGCAGCACATGGACGCCGGCGGCCACCACCCAGTCGCTGGCGTTGAGGCCTTCGAGCACCGGGACGGTTTTCTCGCCGAAGGCACCGACCCGCACCGGGGTCTTCTTCAAGGTGTTGTTGGCGCTGACCACCCAGACGTAGGTCACGCCGCCCTCTGCGGTCAGTGCGGAAAGCGGAACCGATAACGGGATGACCTCGGCAGTCTGCACAAACACCCGGGCGCTCTGCCCCAGTTCGGCCGGGACTTTGCCGGCATTGAAAGCGATGCGCGCGGCAAAAGTACGGGACTTCGGATCCGCGGCTGGCGACAGTTCGCGGATGTGCCCGGCGAAGCGCTGATCCGGTTGCGTCCAGAGTTCCACCGAAACCGGTTGGCCAACCTTGAAGCGACCGAAGCTTTGCTCGGGCAGGCTGATCAACACTTCGCGCTCGCCATCAGTGGCGATCGTGAACACGGTTTGCCCCGCGGCCACCACTTGCCCGACTTCCACCGCACGCTTGGCCACCACGCCGTCCTGCGGCGCACGCAGCACTGCGTAACTGGCCTGATTGGTCGAGACGTTGAATTCGGCTTTGATTTGTTTAAGGCGCGCTTCACCGGAACGGTAAAGGTTTTCGTGATTGTCGTACTGCGAGCGGCTGACCAGTTGACGCTCCATCAGCGTTTTGTAGCGATCACGTTCGGAGCGCACCATGTCCAGATTGGCTTCGGCGGCGGCGACCTGAGCGCGGGTGGCTTCCAGTTGCAGGCGCACGTCCTGGGGATCGAGCTCAGCCAGCGGTTGGTCGGCCTTGACCCGCTGCCCTTCGTCGACCAGTCGTCGGCTGACTTTACCGCCGATGCGGAACGCCAGATCCGGTTCAAAACGGGCACGGACTTCACCGGGATAACTTTCGGTCGCCTGCGCCGAAGGCTCTGGCTGAACCACCATGGCCGGGCGAACGCTGACTTGCGGCGCCTCTTCGTGACCACACGCAGTCAATAAAAACGCCAGGCTGACTGGCAATGCGAGGGGCAAGGCATAGCGGAACATGGTGAAGGACCTTTCGCTAATGGTGCTTGGAATAATTATACTGACGAGTATGTTATTAATAGCAAACTCACCAGTCCAGTAATAAAAGCGAATATGCCGAACAATCTTTCAGCACCCAATGGCCCAGGCAGACCCAAGGATTTGGTCAAGCGCCAGGCCATTCTCGACGCGGCGAAAACGCTGTTTCTGAGTAAGGGTTATGCCAATACCAGCATGGATGCCGTCGCAGCCGAGGCCGGTGTGTCAAAGCTGACGGTCTACAGCCATTTCAACGACAAGGAGACGCTGTTCTCCGCTGCCGTGGTGGCGAAGTGCGAAGAGCAACTGCCGCCGTTGTTTTTCGAACTGCCGGAAGGTGTCGCGGTGGAAACCGTACTGCTGAATATCGCGCGCGGTTTTCATCATCTGATCAACAGTGACGAGTCGCTGAACCTGCACCGCCTGATCATGGCCTTGGGTAGTCAGGATCCGAAGTTGTCGCTGATCTTCTTCGAGGCAGGGCCTCAGCGCATGTTGGACGGTATGGAACGCTTGCTGAACAAGGTCAACGAAAGCGGCGTGCTGAGCATCGATAAACCGCGCAATGCAGCGGAACACTTCTTCTGCCTGCTCAAGGGCGCGGCGAATTTCCGGTTGCTATTTGGCTGTGGGGAGCCTTTGGATGACGAGGCCGCCGAGAGCCATGTGCTGGAAGTGGTGGAGTTGTTTATGCGGGCGTATCGGCCTTAGCCGACCTTTGGATTTTCAGCGCCGGTGCCGACGCCATCGCGGGCAAGCCTTGCTCCTACAGATTTAAGGCGATCACAAGATATGTAAACGACATCAAACTGTAGGAGCAAAGCTTGCCCGCGATGGGGGCAACTCGGTCTCAGGGCTTCAGCGCTTTCTTCGGGTAGATGTCATACCGACTGGATTTACCATCCAGCGCATGGCTCGGCTTCGGCCCTTCAATACACGGCGCCTTGCGCGGGCGCTTGACCACCACCCGGTGACTGGCCAGCGCCAATGCGGCTTCAAGCAGCGCCGGCGCATCCGGATCATCCCCCACCAACGGCCGGAACAGACGCATTTCCTTCTTCACCAGCGCAGTTTTCTCACGATGCGGGAACATCGGGTCGAGGTAGATCACCTGCGGCGGTTCGCCTTCCCAGTTGCGCATCACCTCGATCGAATTGCCCTTGAGCAAGCGCATGCGCGCCACGATTGGCGCCACGTCGAAATCTTCCGCGCCACGGGCCAGGCCGTCCTCCAGCAAAGCGCCAATCAGCGGTTGACGCTCGATCAGGCTCATTTCGCAACCCAGGCTCGCCAGGACGAACGCATCCTTGCCCAGCCCCGCCGTAGCATCCAGCACACGCGGTCGCACGCCCTGCGCGACGCCAACGGCCTTGGCGATCATCTGCCCGCTGCCACCGCCGTACAACCGTCGATGGGCCGCGCCACCTTCGACGAAGTCCACCCGCACCGGCCCCGGTGCGTCCGGCCCCAGCTGTTGCAGCTGCAAACCCTGGTCACCCACCTGCAACGCAAACTCGCCGTCAGCCACATGCAGCGGCAGGCCCAGGCGCTCGGCCCATTGCTCGGCCTGCGGCTGAAAGTTCGTGCTCAGGGCCTCGACATGGATGCGGCAGGCCGCGGGTTGATCAATCATCAGAAAACACGCTCAAAAAATTAATGATCGGCAAAAACTGCCGATAACAAAACTATCGAGCATTTTGCCAGAGCTGAGCGTCGACCGAGAGAAATGTCAGACATTCAACCCACATTCACAGGTTTTATCTCGCCCTACGGCGACTACAACCTGCGAAACACCCAGGCACTGAGCGGCGTCAGCCACATCTGGCAGGATTTCTTTGCCCGAGCGCTGGCCGAACAGTCGGGTGAAGTGCTGCCTGAATCGCTGAACTTTCCACCGGTCGATCTCGAAAGCGAGGTTGAGCCCACCGTCGGCAGCGACCTGCTGGCGCACATCGTTTCCCAGCGCGAATGCGACGTGAAGGACAACGAGATCCGCCCGCCCGAGCCGCTGTTCCTGCCGATTGCCGAATTCGAAATGGACCTGGCCGACAAGCCTTTCCCACCGTTCCCGGCGGAAGAAATCGTTGCTCAACAGCAACAGCAGAACTTCGAAAGCGGCTGGGTGCGCCCGATCGTGTTGACCGCTGGCCAGCCTCTGCCGGAAGCCGGCCCTGCACCGCAACCGCGTCCGCTGCACCTGCCGATCGCCGAGTTCGAACTCGATCTGCTGGACAAGCCGTTCCCGCCGTTCTCGCCTGAAGAATTGGTGGCGCAACAGAAACAACTCGATTTCGATAACGGCTGGGCACGCCCGATCATTCTGCAGAACCTGCGCCTCGCCGCATAAGTTTCGACGACCTCCTCAGCGACAAACCCACCACGGCCCGACATCCAGATGAAAGTGATTGCGATGGGCGGCGTTGTAATCCGGGCTCAACACCACACTGAACAAGCCGCAAGCGCCATCGCGAACCAGCCTCAGAAACTGCGCGTCCCGATTACCCTTGGGCCAATCCTTGAGCACGCTGATGCTTCGACCGTCAGCCAGGCGAAAACCGGCGATATCCAGCGCATTGGCTGACGCGTGCTGACTGAGTCGGCCATTCTCGCGGCCGTAGACATTGCGGCAGGCAAAGCTGCCGAGGTGGTCGACGCGCGCCACCGCTTGCCCGTAAACCAACTGCGCCGCAGGTTGCAGGGCATGATGCTCGAACAGCGCAAACGATACGGCCAGACGGCAACTGGCGAGAAAGCTGCCGCTCAACGCCACTTCCCCGCCCTGCACACGCAGGGCATCGGTCAGCGGGCATTTGGCGTCGGGGCTGTCGGCTTGACGGGTCACGCGCAAACCGGAGCTGCCCAACGCCTGCTCACACAGTTGTGGATCATCGCGCAGGCGCATCAGTTTGTAGCGGGTCAGCAGGTTCGGCGTGGCCTTCACGTCCAGCGGGGCCCAAGGGTTCCACTGCGGCGGCACTTGCAGCCAACCGCGCCAGGCGCTCACACCCGTCGCAGCGATGATCAGCAGCACCAGCAACAACCACCAGCGGAACCGCATCGTCAGCCTTTGAACAATTGATTGGCCTGGGCGTACGGCATGGAGCGCGACGTGAACCCGAATGTACCGGACGTCTTGATCTCTTCGGCGGCGCGGTAGAACTCGCCCAACGCCGCCAAGGCCAGCGCCGAGCCGACGCTGATACGCTTGACGCCCATTTCGCTCAACTCCTGCACGGTCAACTTCAAGCCACCGGACATCAACACGTTGACCGGCTTCGGCGCCACGGCGCGGACCACCGCCAATACGTCTTCAGCGCTGCGCAAGCCTGGCGCATACAACACGTCGGCCCCGGCTTCGGCGAAGGCCTGCAAGCGGCGAATCGTATCGTCGAGATCCGGATTGCCATGCAGGAAATTCTCGGCCCGCGCCGTCAGCGTGAAAGGGAACGGCAAGCTGCGAGCGGCAGCGACGGCAGCTTCGATGCGTGCCACGGCGTGTTCGAAACAATAGATCGGAGCGCCCTCACGACCCGTCGCGTCTTCGATGGAACCACCGACGGCGCCCGCCTCTGCTGCGCGCAAAATACTTTTCGCGCAATCGGCAGGGTTGTCGGCAAAACCGTTTTCCAGATCCACCGCCACCGGCAGATCTGTCGCGGCGACAATCGCCCGGACGTTTGCCAGCGTGTCGTCCAAGGTCAGCCCGCCATCGGGACGCGCCTGGGAAAAGGCATATCCGGCACTCGTGGTTGCCAGCGCCTCAAAGCCCAGGCTGGCGAGCATTTTTGCCGAGCCGGCGTCCCACGGATTGGGAATCATAAAAGCCCCGCTACGTTCGTGCAGGGCTTTAAAGGCTTGGGCTCGAAGGGTTTGCGCATCCATTGGCAGGCTCCTGAAAAGGCGAACGAATCCGCCTTCAGAGCAGGCCAAGTTGCTCGACGGCGGGTTCTCTGTATAGCTCAGGCAGCGCCGGCAAGCCAGGCAAACGCAGCATCAATCGACTGTGAAAACGTTGCGCCAGTTTCGCCGCCAACAGGTTATCGGCGGTGTGCAGGAAGATATACGGCGTGCGGCCCTCTTCAATCCAGACCGCGATTTTCTCCACCCATGGCAGCAGAAACGGGTCATTGGCCTCAAGTTGTGGATGGCCGATGAAACGCACCTGCGGGAATTGGGTGAATGCGGCCGGACGCGGCGGAACTCGGGGTTTTTTCGATTGGGCGTGGAGTACCGAGGGATCGGTCGAGGTGCAGCTGAACAGCGCGCGCGGGTCGAGACAAATGCGCTCGACGCCACGATCCAGCAACAGGCGATTGAGCATTCGCTCGCTATCACCCTTGGCGAAGAAATCGTCATGCCGCACTTCCACCGCCAACGGCCGCTCCAGTGCATCGATGAACGCGGCCAGTTCGGGCAAGCGTTGTGGCGTGAAGCTTTTCGACAGCTGCAACCACAGCGGCGATACCCGCTCACCCAGAGGGCTGAGCAAACGGGTGAAGGTTTCGGCGACCGTCAGTTGGTCGCGCAGGTCACCGCCGTGGCTGATGTCGCCAGGGAATTTGGCGGTGAAGCGAAAGTGCTCGGGCATGGTTTCTGCCCAGCGCTGCACGGTGCTGGCAGCCGGGCTCGCGTAGAAGGTCGTGTTGCCTTCCACGGCGTTGAATACTTGGGAATAGAGATTGAGAAAATCAGCGGGTTTGGCGTCCGGCGGATACAGATAGTCGCGCCAGGCGTTTTCACTCCAGGACGGGCAGCCGAGGTAGTAAGGCAGCAGCATCAGATGTACAGGTCGAGACCCAGCACTTCCGCATCCCAATCGACGAAACCGGCGGTGCTGAGGTAGCTGGCCAGGGCCATCGCCACGCTTTTGCTCATTGCGCGGTGGTAGAGCATGTCTTGCTGACGGGCAGGAAGATTGCTGATTTTTTGCGCGGCAGCTTTGGCGGCTCGGGCGGCCAGTTGCTCTTCGGACGGAAATTCCGCCTCGCCGTCAATATCGACGGACTCGTCTTCCACCACATGGCCTTTACGAGGCTTGCGCTTGATGGGGTAGGACTGAGAGGAAATGCCGTCTATACGCATAAGTGCATGCTCGGTATCAGTGATGGCAGTTTAGTGGCGCATAACCCACTTCGCAAACCGCCGAGTGATAACTAGAACACATAAAAGACAAAAGGTTTAAAAGCTGGGGTTAGAAATCGACGATTGGTGGTGCGTGTAAAAGATCGCAGCCTTCGGCAGCTCCTACAAAGGAATGCGATCTCTGTAGGAGCTGCCGAAGGCTGCGATCTTTCAAGGTTTAACGCGCTTTAGGCGTCGCCACTTTATCCCGCAGATAAACCGGCTGCGCTTCATCCGCCACGATCGCCTCGCCACGCGCCCAGGCAAACCGCGCCAGAGTCAGCAAGTCTTCAGCATGCGGCAACATGCCCGCATCCTGACCGCTCAGGCTAACGGCGATGCGCTCGGCATAACCCCAACCGGTGCCGGCACCGAACCATTCGCCACTGGCATCAGCCGGCAATGCGGCCGACTCGGGCGGCAACACTGCTTCAGCGCCGACCAGTCGCATCTCCCCCGCCGTCTCGCGGTAGCAGCCCCAATACACCTCGTCCATGCGTGCATCGATGGCCGCTGCGACCTGGCTCGCGCCATGTTCGCGGTACGCGCGCTGGGCCAATACGGCCAGGTTCGACACCGGCAACACCGGGCGATCCAAGGCGAACGCCAAGCCCTGAACGACGCCGATGGCAATCCGCACACCAGTGAACGCGCCTGGCCCGCGACCGAACGCGATGGCGTCGACCGCTTGCAGCGTCGTTCCGGCATCGGCGAGCAATTGCTGGATCATCGGCAGCAGCTTCTGCGCATGCAGGCGCGGGATCACCTCGTAATGGCTCGTGACTTTGCCGTCATGCAGCAAGGCAACGGAGCAAGCTTCGGTCGCGGTGTCCAGGGCCAGCAAGGTGCTCATCGATGTTTCCGTAACAAGAGGTCAGAAAAAAGTGCGTCAGTATAAACAACTACGGCCCGCAAGCGGGCCGTAGAAGATGAAGCGGTTTTCAGCTCAGCGCTTCAAGCACCTTGCCAGTGATCGCTTCAACGGAGCCGACGCCAGCAATGTGGCTGTACTTCGGCTTGCCCTGGGCAGCGGACAGCTTCTGGTAGAAATCCACCAGCGGCTTGGTCTGCGAATGGTAGACGGACAGGCGATGACGCACGGTTTCTTCAGTGTCGTCCTTGCGCTGTACCAGCTCTTCGCCGGTGATGTCGTCTTTACCGGCGATTTTCGGCGGATTATAGACGGTGTGGTACACGCGGCCGCTGGCCTCGTGAACACGGCGACCGGCGATACGCTGAACGATTTCTTCGTCATCGACGGCGATTTCGACCACGTGGTCCAGCTCGACGCCGGCAGTCACCAGGGCTTCAGCCTGAGGAATGGTGCGCGGGAAACCGTCGAACAGGAAACCGTTGGCGCAGTCGGCCTGAGCGATACGGTCCTTGACCAGTGCAATGATCAGGTCGTCGGAGACCAGACCGCCGGCATCCATGATGCCCTTGGCCTTGATGCCCAGCTCGGTGCCGGCCTTGACCGCGGCACGCAGCATGTCGCCGGTGGAGATTTGCGGAATGCCGAATTTCTCGGTGATGAACTTAGCCTGAGTACCTTTACCGGCCCCGGGAGCTCCCAGCAGAATGACGCGCATCGATGTGCTCCTCAATTTTTTATATAGATAACGTCAGATTCGCCTCGTGGGGCCAATCTCAAAAATAGGGTCGTGGCCGCCCAAACGGCCAAAGGCTGATCAAGATACACAGCGGGCCCGGACCACACAAGCCGCCAAAAGTCGGAGAAACCTGCGCCTCACGTGACCCCGCGACGGAGTGACCCAAGTCGCAACCCCATCATTAACTGTCGCCTGGCAGCACTTTTGCACTCGCCGCCTAACGGCATCCGACGCCTGCGCCGGATGCCTGACCCCACGGCAAAAACCTTAGCCGGTATTCCGCAAACCGGCGGCAATCCCCGCCACAGACACCAGCAACGCCTGTTCCACCGGGCTGCCCTGCGCCACTTCCTGCTGCCGCGAACGCGCCAGCAACTCGGCCTGCAATAGATGAAGCGGGTCAAGGTAGGTGTTGCGCAAACGGATGAATTCCAGGGTCGCTGGGCTATGTGCCAGTAGCTGCGACTGACCGGTCATCCCCAGGACGATGGAGCACGCCTGCGACAATAGGTCGCGTAAGTGCGCGCCCAATGGCAACAGATCCGGCTCGACCAGACGCTCATCGTAGGATCGCGCGATGTCCGCGTCAGCCTTGGCCAGGACCATTTCCAGCATATCGATGCGGGTGCGGAAGAACGGCCACTGCTCGCGCATCTGCCCCAACAACTCGCCCTCGCCGCGTTCCAGCGCCTTGCTCAGCGCCGCTTCCCAGCCCAGCCAGGCCGGCAGCATCAGGCGCGTCTGGGTCCAACCGAAGATCCACGGGATCGCCCGCAGGCTCTCGATTCCGCCGGCGCGGCGTTTGGCCGGACGACTGCCCAATGGCAAGCGGCCCAACTCCTGTTCCGGGGTCGACTGGCGGAAGTACTCGACGAACTGCGGATTCTCCCGCACCACGGCGCGGTAGGCGCTGACACCGTCGGCGGCCAATTCGTCCATCAAGTGGCGCCATTCAGGTGTCGGCGGTGGTGGTGGCAACAAGGTCGCTTCGAGTACAGCGGCCAAGTACAGATTGAGGTTTTGCTCGGCGATGTCCGGCAGGCCGAATTTGAAACGAATCATTTCCCCCTGCTCGGTGGTGCGGAAACGCCCCGCCACCGAACCCGGTGGCTGCGACAGAATCGCCGCATGCGCCGGACCGCCGCCACGGCCCACGGTGCCGCCGCGACCGTGGAACAACAGCAGTTCAACTTGTTGCTCACGGCAAATGTCCACAAGACGCTCCTGCGCCCGGTACTGCGCCCACGCCGCTGCGGTGGTGCCGGCGTCCTTGGCCGAGTCGGAATAACCGATCATCACTTCCTGCGGCCCTTGCAGGCGCGAGCGATAGCCCGGCAGCAACAACAGTTTTTCGATCACCGGGCCGGCGTTGTCGAGGTCGGCCAGGGTTTCGAACAGCGGGACCACGCGCATCGGCCGCAACACGCCGGATTCCTTGAGCAACAGTTGCACCGCCAGCACATCGGAAGCGGCACCGGCCATGGAGATCACGTACGAACCGAGGGATGCCCCCGGCGCAGCGGCGACTTCCCGGCAAGTTGCCAGCACTTCAGCGGTGTCGGCGGACGGTTTGTAATGGGCCGGCAGCAATGGCCGACGGTTATTCAGTTCGCGCGTCAGGAAAGTGATGCGTTCTTCTTCGCTCCAATCCTCGTAACGGCCCAAGCCGAGATAATCGGTGATTTCAGTCATGGCCGCGCTGTGTCGCGACGAGTCCTGACGCACATCGAGTCGCACCAGGAACAGGCCAAAAGTGACCGCCCGGCGCAGGCAGTCGAGCAGTGGGCCATCGGCGATCACGCCCATGCCGCACTCATGCAGCGAGTGGTAGCACAGTTCCAGCGGATCAAGCAGCTCGCGGTTGTTTTGCAGTACGTCGGAAGATGCAGGCGTCGGCGCCGACAGCGCGGCGTGCGCCCAGTTGCGCGTGGCACGCAGACGTTCACGCAGTTGTTTGAGCACGGCCCGATAGGGTTCGGCGCTGTCGCCGGCCTTGGCTTTCAGTTCGTCGCTGGCCTGCTGCATCGACAGTTCGGCGGCGAGGTGATCGACATCGCGCAGGTACAAATCGGCGGCCATCCAGCGCGCCAACAGCAGCACTTCACGGGTTACAGATGCCGTCACGTTGGGATTGCCATCGCGGTCGCCGCCCATCCACGAAGCAAAGCGAATCGGTGCGGCCTCCAGCGGCAAACGCAGGCCGGTGGCGGCGTGCAGGGCCTGATCAGCCTTGCGCAGATAATTGGGAATCGCCTGCCACAACGAATGCTCGATCACTGCGAAACCCCATTTGGCTTCATCGACCGGGGTCGGACGCGTGCGGCGGATTTCTTCGGTGTGCCAGGCTTCGGCGATCAGGCGCTGCAACGTTGATTTGATCTTTTCGCGCTCGGCGCTGGTCAGGTCGCGGTGATCCTGGGCCGCCAGTTGTGCGGCGATGGCGTCGTATTTCTGGATCAGCGTGCGACGCGCGACTTCGGTCGGGTGCGCGGTCAGCACCAGTTCGATTTCCAGTCGCCCGAGTTGCCGGGCCAGGGCTTCGGCGCCATGTCCTTCGGCGCGCAGGCGCGCGAGCAGTTCCGGCAGCACCCGAGACTCGAACGGTGCCTGTTGGGACTCTTCGCGACGATGAATCAGCTGGTATTGCTCGGCGATGTTGGCCAGGTTGAGAAACTGGTTGAACGCCCGCGCCACCGGCAGCAATTCGTCTTCGGTCAACTGGTTGAGGCTGGCGCTCAGCTCGGCATCCATGGAACCGCGACGGTCTGCCTTCGCACCCTTGCGGATCTGCTCGATCTTGTCGAGGAAGTCGTCCCCGTACTGTTCACGAATGGTGTTGCCCAGCAGTTCACCCAACAGGTGAACGTCTTCGCGCAAGCGTGCATCAATATCGGTCATCAGCAGTTCTCCAGCAAAGAATCCGGGCGGCCTAGAACCTCAAGAGTGCCGCTCCAGACGGCTACTTACAAGCCAGTCGACGAAGTGCCTGTAAACCTTGTGCGTTGAAGCTAGTCTGAAGAGTAAGCCGTACCACGGCTGTCGCCGGCCAACGCCGGACACTCTCCCGACCTGCCACGAGCAGGCGCGTCATGAGGTCATTATGAAAATCCGTGAACTTGCCCAACATTGGGAAGAAAACGCCAAGGGTCGCCTGACCAAGACTGGCTACACGATTCACCTGGACGTCGAAGCCGCCGCACGTTTGGCGGCGATTACCGAGATGTACCCCAAACGGCATCCCGAAGAGCTGCTCGGCGAGCTGATCGGCGCCGCCCTGGAAGAACTCGAAAAGAGCTTCCCGTATGTGAAAGGCTCGACGGTGGTCGCCACCGACGAAGAAGGCGATCCGCTGTACGAAGACATCGGCCCGACCCCGCGTTTTCTCGCATTGTCGCGGCGTCATCTGCACGATTTGTCCGCGGGCAACGACAAGCAGAAACACTGATTTCATTCCCCCCTGTGGGAGCGAGCTTGCTCGCGATAGCTGTCTGACATTCAACATTTATGTCGACTGATACACCGCTATCGCGAGCAAGCTCGCTCCCACAATTTCGCTTTTAGAGCCCTGTCGATTCGATCACGGTTTTTTCGATAGCCGGCTAATTTCTCTGAACTTTCAAAAAACGCCTCGGGTCAACCCAAGTAACCACGCCTGGGACGGCCGTTTCAAAACGACCCGAAAATGACGGTTGCGGCTCCTTGCCCAGGATGGATGTTCACGTTGTTCAGGAGTTAGTCCAATGGAGTTGAAGACCATGAAAACCCGAACTGGCAAATCCTCGTTCACCCCGCTGCATGGCCTGAAAATGGCGGCCCTGGCCATTGGTGGCAGCCTCGTGCTGGCCGGTTGCGCCGGCAACCCGCCAACCGAACAATTCGCCGTCACCGAGTCTGCGGTCAACGACGCCGTCAGCGCTGGCGGCACCGAGTTCTCCGCTGTGGAAATGAAGGCGGCGCAGGACAAGCTCAAACAAGCCGAAATCGCCATGCACGACAAAAAATACGACCAGGCCCGCATGCTCGCCGAACAGGCCGAGTGGGACGCTCGCGTGGCAGAGCGCAAGGCCCAGGCAATGAAGGCAGAACAGTCTGTGAAGGACTCTCAGAAAGGCGTTCAGGAACTGCGTCAGGAAAGCCAGCGCACCGTTCAGTAACGGGCGCGGCCTGACGTTTTTCTTAATCGACTAAAAGGACGAAACCATGAATTCCAAACAATTGATGATCCCTGCCCTGCTGGCCGCAAGCGTTGCCCTGGCGGCGTGCTCGACACCACCCAATGCCAACCTTGAACAGGCCCGCACCAACTATTCCGGCCTGCAAGCCAACCCGCAGGCGAGCAAAGTCGCGGCGCTGGAAACCAAGGAAGCCAGTGATTATCTGGACAAGGCCGACAAGGCTTATCTGGACAAGGAGGATCAGGCCAAAGTGGATCAATTGGCCTATCTGACCAACCAGCGTGTTGAAGTGGCGAAGCAAACCATCGCGCTGCGCACTGCCGAAGCCAATCTGAAAAACGCTTCCGCGCAACGAGCCCAGGCGCGTCTTGATGCTCGCGACCAGCAGATCAAACAATTGCAGGACAGCCTCAACGCCAAGCAGACCGATCGCGGTACGCTGGTGACGTTCGGTGACGTGTTGTTTGCCACCGACAAGGCCGAGCTGAAATCCAACGGTCTGATGAACATCAACAAACTGGCGCAGTACCTTCAGGAGAACCCTGATCGCAAAGTAATCGTCGAAGGCTACACCGACAGCACCGGTACAGCGTCGCACAATCAGTCGTTGTCGGAACGCCGCGCCAGCTCCGTGCGCATGGCGCTGGTGAAGATGGGCGTCGATCCGACCCGCATCGTCGCTCAGGGTTACGGCAAGGAATACCCGGTGGCGGATAACACCAGCACGTCGGGCCGGGCACAGAATCGTCGGGTTGAAGTGACGATTTCCAATGACAACCAGCCAGTGATTCCGCGTTCGGCGGTGAGTTCTTACACCCAGTAATCAGCTACAACACAAAAACCTGTGGGAGCCAGCCTGCTGGCTCCCACATTGGTTTTGTGTTGCCTGTGAAAATGGGTTTATTGCTCCAGCTTCTGCGGCGTTTCCTGGCCCATGCAACGCACGGCTTTTTTCCGGTCGTTGATCAACACGCCGGTCAGGCCTTTCTGTTCGGTGTCGAACAACACCAGCACGCCATCGATGCACTGCGCCACTTGCGCGGCCGGTTCCAGGGAGACTTTGTAGTCTTCGCCCGGCACGGTCTTGAGCATGGTGAACTCGTTGAGCCGCAACGCATCCTCAGGCTTGGCGAAGTGCAGGTAGCCGTACCACCACAGGGCAGCGACCGTGCCGAGGATGCTGCAGATACCGGTGATGATCAGCGGGATGGCGTTACGTTCTTCACTCATTGCGGACTCTCTGGTTCATTTTCTGAATTCTGGGGTGCCGGGTAATTTGGAATTTCGCCCAGGCGGCGCAGACCATCGAAATGCTGCGGGTCTTCGAGATAGCGCAGCATGACTTTGCGCCAGACCGGGTCGGCGAATGTCTGCACATGCCCGCCCCGGGTCAGTTGCAGGACTCGCGGCGGCGGCGCAGCTTGATACAGACGGATGCCGTTGGAAAGAGGCACGATCGGATCGTCGATACTGTGGTAGATCAGTTTCGGCACGCCGTTGAGCTGCGCCATGGAGTTGATGGCGCTGTCGCCGTCCGGCACCAGCCAGGACAACGGCACCTGGAACGTCCAGAACACCCATGAATTACTCAACGCATACTGACCGACGCTGCGGTAGCTGGCGGGCACGCCATCCATGACAAATGCCTTGAGCTGCTTTTGTCGCTCGGGATGTTGCACGAGGTAGTGAACCGCCATCGATCCGCCAAGGCTCTGCCCGAGCAGGATCAGCGGCTCGCCCTTGACCTCGGGCGCCTGGTCGAGCCATTTGAATGCAGCGTCGATGTCCTGGTAAATCGCCGGCAAACTCGGTTCGCCTTCGGACAAACCGTAGCCGCGATAGTCCACCAGCAACACTTGATAACCTTCTTTCGGCAACCACCAACTTCCGCCCAGATGCATCGGCAAATTGCCGCCGTTGCCGTGCAGGTGCAGCACCGTGCCTTTGACCTCGACGCCTTTCTTCGCCGGCAGCCACCAGCCGTGCAGCCGGACACCATCGGCCGTGGTCAGGGTCACGTCGCGGTATTCGAGCTTGGCTTTTTCCGGGGTGAACAACTGGCCGGGTTCGGGGTAGAACAGCAGTGAGCTGCAACCGCTCAGGGCCAGCAAAAGGCAGAGGGTGCCGAGGATTCTCATCCGGTGAAACCTCGCAAGAAATGAGGGGTGAACACATAACCCTGTGGGAGCGAGCTTGCTCGCGATAGCGGTGGTTCAGCCAACATCCATGTTGAATGTCATGACGCCATCGCGAGCAAGCTCGCTCCCACAGGGGACATCACTGGTCTTACAAAATGTTGGAATAATCCGCCTCAATCCGGTCCAGGCTCAAATGGTTGAGGAAGTTCGAGAAGCACATCCACGCCGACAGCGCGTTCAAGTCGCGGAACTGTTCCGGCAGGTACTTGGGCGGCACCACCAAGCCTTCATCCACCAACTGACGCAACGTGCGCATGTCTTCCAGCGTGGTCTTGCCGCAGAACAGTAGCGGGATCTGCTCCAGCTTGCCTTTGCGCACGGCCAGTTGAATGTAGTTGTAAATCATGATGAAGCCCTTGAGGTAGGACAAGTCTTTGGTAAATGGCAGACCTGTCGGCACCGAGCCGCGGAAAACGCGACTGGTGTTGCTGTAGCTCTCGGGCATCTCGAAGCCTTGCTCGCGGAAGAACTCGAACACCTGCAGGAAATCGGCGCCCTCCTCCACCATGTGAATGGCACGGGTTCGGTTGGTCAGTTTGCGCAGGCGACTCGGGTAGGAGGCGAAGGTGATGATTTCCATCAGGATCGCCAGGCCTTCCTGGGTCACTGTCGACGAGGGCGGACCTTTGGCGAGGAAGGTGCAGATCGGCTGGTTCAAACCATTGAGCGTGGTGCCGACATGCACCAATCCCTCATGAACTTCCAGGGCCCGCACATCACGGTCGTTGAACATCGCGTCGGCGCGGATCTTGATGTAGTCAGCACCCGCCGCCGCGTCGGCCACAATTCCGTCGGACTCGAACACCCGAATGGTTTCCTCGGCTTCGCCGAACACCTTGTTCAAACGGGTTTGCAGCAAGTGGACCGCGTCCTTGGCGGTCAGGGTTTTCGGTTCGTCCTTGAGATCGCCACGGCCGTCGATGTTGTTCAGGTAGTCGGAGAGCATCAAGCCCAGGTCGGACAAGGTCGGGTCACCGGCGTGGAACGCATCGGACGCAGCGCCATACAACTCCTGGGAAATCAGGCCGAAATCTTCGGTGCCGCGCGCTTCGAGCATGCGCACCACCATGCGGTACTCCTTGCACATGCGGCGCATGATCTGGCCAACCGGGTTGAACTGGCCGAGCTGGCGGGTGATGTCGCGCTCGATGTTCTGGAACTCCAGCTTCACCTTGCTGGAGTCGAAGGCCAGTGGCCGATTGAGGTAATAGTCGCGGTCCACCGCCGGCATTTCCTTGCCTTTGGCCTTGAGGAAACCCTTGCGAATGTTGTCGTCCCACTTGACCGCATCGAGCACGCGGATCGGCGTCTGCGCCAGCACAATGCGATCGGACAAAATGCGTATCGACTGCTGGTAATCGTCCACCCGAAACTCCTGTAGAAACCGTTATGCGCTGGATTTATTTGGCTTTGGCCTGGCGCTGGTAACGCACCACTTCGACGAACACGTCGGAATTGGCCGGGTCGTCGAGGTACGCGGACACCTGGTCCATGCTGCTCTCGATCAACACGCCATCGCCGTCGTCGGTTTGAAAGTTTTGGCCGCCGAGGATTTTTTGTCCCAGCGCCTGTTTGATTTGTTCAAGGTCGAGGTTGTACACCACCAGCTCATGCTTGTCGGTGAGTTCAAACCCGCCGATGGTGAAGTTTCCACCGAACTGCGCCGGCACCTTCGCCGAGAAATACCAGCGACTGCCATGACGCGCCACGGTAAAAGGATAGGCTTCACGCTCCTTGGGTTTGGCGCGGAAGTAGCTGACTGCCTGATAGCGATTGTCGCCGACGCGGGTCAGTTCCAGGTTGACCGGCTCACCCCAGGCGTTGGTACTGGTCCATTTGCCGATCAACCCTTTAGGCGCGGGCTCGCTCGTGGGCAGCGGCTCCTTGAAGGTCACCAGGCAGCCACTGAGCAGCAGGAACGACAAGGCGATCACGACGACACGCCAGGCTTTCATTCAATACTCCCTTTGAACACACACGGCTTTTGTAGGAGCTGCCGCAGGCTGCGATCTTTTGATCTTGCATTGCAGCGGTATCAAGAAGATCAAGATCAAAAGATCGCAGCCTTCGGCAGCGCCTACAGGGATCGCGTTATACCGACGCCAGCACCAAATGCATATAACGCGTAAGTATGCCGAGCATTTCCTCTTCGGCGACCGGCTCGGCGTCGTTGAGCAGGCCCTGATATTCCATCCGTCCGATTATAGCCGTCAACACTTTGGCATCCTGTTGCGGCTCGCGGGAACCCAATACCTGGAAAAGCTGGCAGGAGCCCTGCAACAGAATTTGCTGATGCGAGCGCACCAACCCGGCCAGACGCGGGTTGAGCAGCGCTTCCTGACGGAACGCCTGTTCGGCCATCAAATGCTCACGGCGGGTGATCAGCTGCCGGTGAACATAGTCCGTCATCAGCCGCGCAATGTCGTCCGCCAGTTTCGAACGCGCCTGCGGACTGCCGTCGCCACTGGCGATCATGTCGCGCAGCAAACCTTCATTGTTCACCCACAACTTGGCCATGTAGGCCGCGCTGCGTTCGACGTATTGGGCGAAGGTATCGGTGAGCAGGTCATCGATATCCTTGAAATAGTAAGTGGTCGCCGACAACGGCACTTGCGCCTCGGCAGCCACCGCGCGGTGCCTGACGGCCCGCACGCCATCACGCACGACAATGCGCATGGCGGCATCGAGAATGTCCTGTCGGCGCTGCTCGCTGCCCTGTCGGCTGGCCTTGCGGCCCTGGTACTGAACACTTTCAGCGACCGCAGTGGCGATACCCGCTGCACCTTCTTGCGCCATTGCACCCTTCACGACAGGAATCCTCTCACTTCAAAAGTAACTATTTGATACGTTTGTACCAGACAGGCAATAAAAAGCCGCCTGAAAAGGCGGCTTTTTAATAAAAACACTTACGCTTGCGGCCGCATGTGCGGGAACAGGATCACGTCGCGGATCGACGGTGAGTTGGTCAGCAACATCACCAGACGGTCGATGCCGATGCCTTCACCCGCCGTTGGCGGCATGCCGTACTCCAGCGCGCGAACGAAATCGGCGTCGTAGTGCATGGCTTCGTCGTCGCCGGCGTCCTTGTCGGCCACCTGCGCCATGAAACGCTCGGCCTGGTCTTCCGCGTCGTTCAACTCGGAGTAGGCGTTGGCGATTTCACGACCACCGATGAACAGCTCGAAGCGGTCGGTGACGTTCGGGTTGTCGTCGTTGCGACGGGCCAGCGGCGACACTTCGAACGGGTACTGGGTGATGAAGTGCGGCTGCTCAAGCTTGTGCTCGACCAGCTCTTCGAAAATCATCACTTGCAGCTTGCCCAGGCCTTCGAAGCCCAGCACTTTGGCACCGGCCTTCTTGGCGATGGCGCGAGCCTTGTCGATATCGTTCAGGTCGTCAGCGGTCAACTCAGGGTTGTACTTGAGGATCGAGTCGAACACCGACAGACGCACGAACGGCTCGCCGAAGTGGAACACCTTGTCGCCGTACGGCACGTCGGTGCTGCCCAGAACCAGCTGAGCCAGTTCGCGGAACAGTTCTTCGGTCAGGTCCATGTTGTCTTCGTAGTCGGCGTAAGCCTGGTAGAACTCCAACATGGTGAATTCAGGGTTGTGACGAGTCGAAACGCCTTCGTTACGGAAGTTGCGGTTGATCTCGAATACTTTTTCAAACCCGCCAACAACAAGGCGCTTGAGGTACAGCTCCGGCGCGATACGCAGGAACATGCCCAAGTCCAACGCGTTGTGGTGGGTTTCGAACGGCTTGGCTGCCGCGCCGCCCGGGATGGTTTGCAGCATCGGCGTTTCCACTTCCAGGAAGTCACGCTGCATCAGGAAGCTGCGGATGTGGGCGATGACTTGCGAACGGACGCGGAAGGTCTGGCGCACGTCTTCGTTGACGATCAGGTCAACGTAACGCTGGCGATAGCGCTGTTCGGTGTCGGTCAGGCCGTGGTGCTTGTCCGGCAGCGGGCGCAGGGATTTGGTCAGCAGGCGCACGTTGGTCATTTCGACGTACAGGTCGCCCTTGCCGGAACGGGCCAGGGTGCCTTCGGCGGCAATGATGTCGCCCATGTCCCAGGTTTTCACCGCGGCCAGGGTTTCTTCGGACAGGGTCTTGCGATTGACGTAGACCTGGATGCGACCGGTCATGTCCTGGATCACCATGAACGAGCCACGGTTGAGCATGATGCGACCGGCAACCTTGACCGGGATCGCAGCCTCTGCCAGCTCTTCCTTGGTCTTGTCCGCGTACTGCTTCTGCAACGCATCGCAGTAGTTTTCGCGGCGGAAGTCGTTCGGGAAGGCATTGCCCTTGGCGCGCTCGGCAGCAAGCTTTTCCTTGCGCAGGGCGATCAGGGAGTTTTCTTCCTGTTGCAGGGCTTGCGGGTCGAGTTCTAGGTCGCTCATGTCTTTAAATATTCCATCAGGTTCGTTGCCCCCGAGCCCTGCGGCCCGGGGATCGCCAGCATGGCTGGCTCCTACAGGGATCGAGTTGAATCAACCGATCCTGTATTGCGTCTTTTACAGCCCGGACTTCAGGCTGGCTTCCAGGTACTCGTCGATATCGCCGTCGAGTACCTTGTCGCAGTCGCTGCGTTCGATGTTGGTCCGCAGGTCCTTGATGCGCGAGGCATCGAGTACGTAGGAACGGATCTGGTGACCCCAGCCGATATCGGACTTGGTGTCTTCCAGCGCCTGGGACGCGGCGTTGCGTTTCTGCATTTCCTGCTCGTACAACTTGGCCCGCAGCATTTTCATGGCGGTGTCCTTGTTGGCGTGCTGGGAACGTTCGTTCTGGCAGCTGACCACGGTGTTGGTCGGTACGTGGGTGATACGTACGGCCGAGTCGGTGGTGTTTACGTGCTGACCACCGGCACCGGAGGAACGATAGGTGTCGATCCGCAGGTCTGCCGGGTTGATCTCGATCTCTACCTTGTCATCGATCTCGGGGGAAACGAACACCGCCGAGAAAGAGGTGTGGCGACGGTTGCCGGAGTCGAACGGGCTCTTGCGCACCAGACGGTGCACGCCGATCTCGGTACGCAGCCAGCCAAAGGCGTATTCGCCCTTGATGTGCACTGTGGCGCCCTTGATCCCGGCGACTTCACCGGCCGACAGTTCCATGATGGTCGCGTCGAAACCGCGTTTGTCGGCCCAGCGCAGGTACATGCGCAACAGGATGTTGGCCCAGTCCTGGGCTTCGGTGCCGCCGGAACCGGCCTGGATGTCCAGGTACGCGTTGTTCGGGTCCATTTCATGGCTGAACATGCGACGGAATTCCAGCTTGGCCAGATTTTCCTCGAGACGGGCCAGTTCAGCGACGACATCGCTCACTGCGCCTTCGTCGTTCTCTTCAACAGCCATGTCCAGCAGGTCGCGGCAATCGGCCAGACCGGTGTTCAGCTCGTCGAGGGTATCGACGATCTGCGCCAGCGCAGAGCGCTCGCGGCCCAGCTCCTGGGCGTATTCAGGTTTGTTCCAGACACTCGGATCTTCAAGCTCGCGATTGACTTCAGTCAGACGCTCATGCTTTTGATCGTAGTCAAAGATACCCCCGAATAGTTTCGGAGCGCTCGGACAGGTCCTTGATGGTGTTAAGGATCGGGTTGATTTCCATGGCGGGCAGCACTCGTTGGCGAACTTTTGAAAGCCGGCGAGTATAACGGCAAACAGCTTGAAACGGCAGTCCGCTTGGCTGAAAAGGCGGGTTTGCCGGCGATCTTTGCAACGATGCAGAACCTGTGGGAGCCGGGCTTGCCCGCGATGACGGTGTGTCAGTCGATGAAAGTATCGCTTGTCAGGCACTCATCGCGAGCAAGCTCGGCTCCCACAGGTTCTGCGTCGCCTGGTAGAAATTGCAAATCACCCAATCCCCACTTGATTACGCCCATTGTTCTTCGCCAGATACAGCCCCTTGTCCGCCGCCGAGATCAGTTCGCGGCAATTGCTGCCCGTTTGCGGGGTGATGGTCGACAGGCCGATGCTGATGGTCAGGCTCGCGCCCTCGGCCGGGGAAATGTGCGGGATCTTCAAGGCTTCCACGGTCATGCGCAGTTTTTCCGCCATCAATCGCGCACCGCCCTGGGAGGTGTTGGGCAGGACCAGGGCGAATTCTTCGCCGCCGTAACGGGCCGGCAGGTCGGAAGGCCGGGCACTGGCGTCACGGATTGCCGCTGCGACCTTGCGCAGGGCTTCGTCGCCTTCGAGGTGGCCGAAGGAGTCGTTGTAGGTCTTGAAGTAGTCCACGTCGATCATCAGCAACGACAATTGGCTCTGTTCACGCAGTGCGCGGCGCCATTCCAGCTCCATGTATTCGTCGAAATGCCGACGGTTCGACAGCCCGGTCAGGCCGTCGGAGTTCATCAGCCGTTGCAGCACCAGGTTGGTGTCGAGCAACTGTTGCTGGCTGACACGCAGTGCGCGGTAAGCCGCATCACGCTGCAACAACGTCATGTAGGAGCGCGAGTGATAGCGGATACGCGCGACCAGCTCGATGTTGTCCGGCAGTTTGACCAGATAATCGTTGGCCCCGGCCGCGAACGCTGCGCTCTTGATCAGCGGGTCTTCCTTGGTCGACAGGACGATGATCGGAATGTCCTTGGTCGCCGGATGATTGCGGTATTCGCGCACCAGACTCAGGCCGTCAAGGCCGGGCATGACCAGATCCTGCAGGATCACCGTCGGCTTGATGCGCACCGCATGGGCAATGGCCTGGTGCGGGTCGGCGCAGAAATGGAAGTCGATGTTTTCTTCGTTCGACAACCCGCGCCGCACCGCCTCGCCGATCATCGCCTGATCGTCGACCAACAACACCATGGCGGCATTTTCGTCAGTCTTGAAGTCGTCGAGCTGTAATTCATTCATGTGCTTTCACCTGAATACTGCCTGGGCCAGGATTGCTGCTAAAAGTAGTCATTTTGGAAAAATCTCCAGCAATCGTGGCGCTATCTTGTCCAGCGGGCGTATTTCCATGGCGGCATCGATGGCCGCGGCCGCCTTCGGCATGCCATACACCGCACTGCTGTTTTGGTCTTGTGCGATGGTCAGGTAGCCCTGCCGACGCATGAGTTTAAGTCCCTGCGCACCATCACGCCCCATGCCGGTGAGCAATACACCGACCGCATCGCCATTCCAGTAATTGGCCACGCTTTCGAAAAAAACATCGATCGAGGGCCGATAGATTTCGTTGACCGGTTCGGCGGTGTAAGCCAGCGTGCCGTTTTTCAACAAACGAATATGGTGATTGGTGCCGGCCAGCAGGACGGTGCCGCTTTGCGGCGGCTCGCCTTCTTGCGCAAGGCGTACGTTGAGCCCGCTGGCGCTGCCGAGCCATTCGGCCATGCCGGCGGCAAACACCTGGTCAACGTGCTGGACCAGCACGATGGCCGGCGAAAAGTTGCGAGGCAGCCCTTTGAGCAGGACTTCCAGCGCCGCCGGCCCGCCTGCGGACGAACCAATGGCGATCAGGCTCTGGCGTGAACCGGAACTGCGTGCCGGACTCGGAGCCAATCGCTCGCGGTTGCCCTTGTCGCCGATCAGCCAGCCGATATTCATGATTTTGCGCAACAACGGCGCCGCTGCTTCCTGAGCGTTGCCGGCGCCGAGAGCCGGGGTGTCGACCACGTCCAACGCGCCGTGGCCCATGGCTTCGAACACCCGGTGCACGTTCTGCTGGCGATCGACCGTGACGATGACGATGGCGCACGGCGTTTCGGCCATGATCCGTCGAGTGGCTTCCACACCGTCCATGACCGGCATGATCAGGTCCATGAGGATCAGGTCGGGCGTCTGTTCGGCACACTTTTGCACCGCTTCCTTGCCATTGCCCGCGACCCAGATCACCTGGTGCGCCGGCTCGAAAGCCAAGGCCCGACGCAAGGCTTCCACGGCCATGGGCATGTCGTTGACGATGGCGATTTTCATGCCCGCGCTCCTCCTATGAGCTCAACCACTGCATCGAGCAGGGCATCGTCATGAAAACTGGCTTTGGCTAGATAATAGTCGGCTCCGGCGTCCAGTCCACGACGACGGTCCTCTTCACGATCCTTGTAAGACACCACCATCACCGGCAGCGATTGCAGACGGTTATCCCGGCGCAACAAAGACACCAGCTCGATGCCGTCCATACGCGGCATATCAATGTCGGTAATCAGCAGATCGAAGTCCTCCGAACGCAGGGCGTTCCAGCCGTCCATGCCGTCGACCGCGACGGCCACGTCATAGCCACGATTGAGCAGCAGCTTGCGTTGCAGTTCGCGCACGGTCAGGGAATCGTCGACCACCAGAATCCGCTTGCGGGCCGCTTCAACCGCCTGGTTGCTGTGACGTGCGATACGTTCCAGACGCCCGGTGTTGAGCAGTTTGTCCACCGAGCGCAGCATGTCTTCGACGTCGACGATCAACACCACCGAGCCGTCGTCGAGCAAGGCCCCGGCGGAAATGTCCTGGACCTTGCCCAGACGCTCATCCAGCGGCAACACGACCAGCGTGCGCTCGCCGATGAAGCGCTCGACCGCCACGCCATAAATCGTATCGCGCTCGCGAATCACCACGACTTTCAGGGTCTGCTGACTGCCCTGGCTCGCCGGGCGCTGCAGCAACTGGCTGGCGGCCACCAGCCCAACGTGCCGGCCTTCATGCCAGAAATGCTGCCGGCCCTCGACCTGCACGATGTCCGCCGGTTCCAGATCGCACATGCGTTCGATGTGCGCCAGCGGGAAGGCATAGGCTTCCTCGCCGACTTCCACCACCAGACTGCGTACCACCGACAGGGTCAACGGCACTTCAAGATGGAAGCGGCTGCCCTCGCCCGCCGTCTGCTCCAGCACCACCGCACCGCGCAACTGGCGGACCATGTGCTGCACCGCATCCAGACCGACGCCGCGCCCGGACACTTCGGTGACAGTGTCGCGCAAGCTGAAACCCGGCAGGAACAGGAATGTCAGCAGCTCTTCTTCACTCAACTGCGCGGCGGTTTCGGGCGGGGATAACTGGCGTTCGATGATGCTGCGGCGGACCTTCTCCAGATCCACGCCATTGCCGTCATCACTGAGCTCCAGAACCAGCAACCCGGCCTGATGGGAGGCACGCAGGCGGATCAGGCCTTCCTCCGGTTTGCCGGCCAACAACCGTTGCTCCGGGGTTTCGATGCCGTGATCCACGGCATTGCGCAGCAGGTGCGTCAGGGGCGCTTCGAGCTTCTCCAGCACATCGCGATCGACCTGGGTTTTCTCGCCTTCTATCTCGAGCCGCACCTGCTTGCCGAGGCTTCGACCCAAGTCGCGAACCATGCGTACCTGGCCGGTCAACACATCGGCGAATGGGCGCATGCGACAGGCCAGTGCCGTGTCGTACAACACCTGTGCACGCTGGCTGGCCTGCCAGGCGAACTCATCCAGTTCAGCGTTTTTTTCGACCAGCAACTGCTGGGATTCCGCCAGGAGTCGACGGGCATCTTCCAGGGCTTCCTGGGCTTCAAGGCTCAGGGCATGGTCCTTGAGGTGGACGTTGAGGTTTTCCAGGGCCCGCAGCCCGTTGTTCTGCATGCGCTTGAGGCGCTGCATCGTGGCCAGGTGCGGTTTGAGCCGCAGGGTTTCCACCAGGGATTTGCTCGACAGGTCGAGCAGGCTGTTCAGGCGCTCGGCGGTGACTCGCAGCACGCGCTCGCCGTTTTCGGTGGTGCGCTTGGTTTTTTGCGGTGCGGCAGGCGCGGCTTCGATGATCAGTTGGGGGGCTTCAACCTTCGCCGCCGGTGCTTCGAGTTGCAGCTCGGCCATCACGGGCGCGGCAGAAGCCATGACGGGAATCGGAGCGGCCGCCGGGTCGAGCAAACGCCCCATCAACCCGACATAAGCTTCGATATCCGCAGACCCCGGCGCGTTGCCGGGAGTCGCAATGCGCATCAGCAAATCGGTGCCTTGCAGCAACGCGTCGATGTGCTCGGCACGCAGATACAGCCGCCCTTCCTGAGCGCTGACCAGGCAATCCTCCATGACATGCGCAACGCTGACTCCGGCATCGACACCGACTATCCGCGCCGCACCCTTGAGCGAGTGCGCCGCGCGCATGCACGATTCGAGTTGATCGGCCTGGGTCGGGTCGCGCTCCAGCGCCAGCAGACCTGCGCTCAGCACCTGGGTCTGGGCTTCGGCTTCCAGGCTGAACAGTTCCAGCAAAGAGGCGTCGCGCATTTGCTCGGGGGTCATGTGAGGCTCCGGGTCACGGCGGACAACAGCTGTTCTTCATCCAGCCAACGCAGGCTGCGACCCTTGAATTGCAACACGCCACGGGTGTACTTGGCACTGGCCTGAGTGCCCGATTGCGACGCGGCATCGAGGATGCGTTCGTCGATGGCATGGATGCCGTCCACTTCGTCCACCGGCACCACTACCGGCCCACCGTGGGCGGCGATGATCAACATGCGCGGCATGACACGCGCGCCCGACACCACGTTGCCAGCGGCATCAAGCCCGAGCAATTCCACCAGCGACAGACACGCCACCAAAGCTCCGCGCACATTCGCTACGCCGAGCAAGGCACGGGAACGCTGGTGCGGCAGCGAATGAATGGCTTGCAGCGGCGCCACTTCCACCAGACTGCGGGTGGCCAGGCCGAGCCATTCTTCGCCCAGGCGAAACATCAGCAGCGAGCGGGTTTTCACTTCGCTTTGCAGCGTGCCGGAGACTTGTTCGCGATCTTCCGTTTGCAATGCATAACGGTCCAGCAGGCGCGTCGCGGCAGCCGAATACACCGCGCAATTGCGGCAATGAATGTGTTCGATCAGCAGCGGGCAGGACTTGTCGCCATGGATACCGATACGGTTCCAGCAATCGTCGATGGCCTGGGCATCTTCACGGGTGACGCTAAAGGTGTCGGAGGCGATCATCGTTTACGCTCACTGTCAGCGGCGCGCTCACTGCGGGCGGCGCGGTCCTGCAATCGTCTGGCTCCCGCCGTATCGCCCTGGGATTGCAGCAAGGCGGCCAGGTGCATCAACGCATCGGGATGTTGCGGTTCGAGGTACAACGCCTTGCGGTAAAACCCTTGGGCCTCCAGCACACTGCCGGCGACATCGCTGAGCAACCCGAGCCAGTAAAACACTTGGGCCACCGGTTCGTGGCTGCGCAGGTAACTGTCGCACGCAGCGCGAGCCTCGGCACTTTTGCCTTCATTGGCCAGCGCGGCGATGTTCGCCAGCAGCGTGGCGGCATCGGCGTTGCCCGGTTTCGCAGGTTGCGGGGACCGGGCAACGCTGGCGAACGGGCGCCTGAAGGCCGGCGTCGGCGCGACGTTGCGCACCGGTTGCGGCACCGGCAAGGGTGCAGGAACGAATATCGGCAACGGCTCCGGTTCCGCAGCGCTCTGGCGGCTGAAGGCAAAGGACTGCGGGATGCCGATCGAGCGCATGCCCAATCGCCCCAGCAAGCTGCCCTCGGCCGGACCGATAAACAGCACGCCATCGACATGGGTCAGGCGCTTGAGCACTTCGAACACCTGTTTTTGCGTCGGCAGGTCGAAGTAGATCAACAGATTGCGGCAGAACACGAAATCATAGGGTGGTTCGTTGGCGAGCAAGGCCGGATCGAGCAGATTGCCGACTTGCAGACGCACTTGATCCAGCACCCGTGCACTGAGGTGGTAACCATCATGCTCAGGCGTGAAATAACGGTCGCGATACGCGATGTCCTGCCCGCGAAAAGAGTTCTTGCCGTACAACGCGCGTCGGGCTTTGTCCACCGACAACGGGCTGACGTCCATGCCTTCGACCTTGAACTGATGCGGTTTGAACCCGGCATCGAGCAGCGCCATGGCGATCGAGTACGGCTCTTCGCCGGTGGAGCACGGCAGGCTGAGGATCCGCAGGGCGCGCATGTTGTTGATCTCGGCCAACCGTTTGCTCGCCAGTTTCGCCAGGGTGGCGAAAGATTCCGGGTAACGGAAAAACCAGGTCTCGGGGACGATCACCGCTTCGATCAGCGCCTGCTGTTCGTCGCTTGAACCCTGCAAGGTGCGCCAGTATTCGTCAGCCGACTGCGCCTGGGACGCCGCGCTGCGTTGACGCACCGCACGCTCGATGATTGCCGGGCCGACCGAGGTGACGTCGAGGCCGATGCGTTCCTTGAGGAAGTCGAAAAACCGCTGATCGCTGCTCATGGCCGCTCCTCAAGCAGCGTCAGGTCCAGGGGTGGCGTCGGAAACAACAGAGCACGCACCGGCTCCTCCAACAGATCGGCGACTCTCACCCATTGCAGCAGGCCGTGCGCATCTTCGCGCACCGGCCCCAGGTACGGTGCCTGACGATTGTCCAGCCCATACGGCTGAAAATCCGCCGGGTTGCAACGCAAGGTGTCGGTGGCCTGTTCCAGAATCAGCCCGAGCAGTTGCGCCTGTGCGCTTTCATCCGGTCGGTAATGCACCAACACCAGCCGCGTGCTGGTGCGCGCTTGCGCAGGCGTCCCAAAGGTCAACGCGCTGAGGTCGATCACCGGCACCACCGCGCCGCGATAGGCGAACACTCCGGCAACCCAGTGCGGCGCGTGGGCAATGGGTTTCAATGGCAGACGCGGCAGCACTTCCACCACTTCGATGGCCTGCAAGGCATAGCGCTCGCTGCCGATGCGAAACACCAGGAACAACGCGTGCAACGCCTGCTTCACGGCAGTGCGTTTGGCCGTGAGTTCGCTCATCAGACTTTGAATCGCGAAACGCCACTGCGCAGCCCGACGGCCACCTGGCTCAGTTCGTCGATGGCAAAACTGGCCTGACGCAGGGATTCGACGGTCTGGCTGCTGGCATCACCCAATTGCACCAGCGCGTGGTTGATCTGCTCGGCACCGGTGGCCTGGGCCTGCATGCCTTCGTTGACCATCAACACCCGCGGCGCCAGCGCCTGCACCTGATGGATGATCTGCGACAGTTGCTCGCCCACCTGCTGCACTTCGGACATACCGCGACGCACTTCTTCGGAGAACTTGTCCATGCCCATCACACCGGCCGACACCGCCGATTGAATCTCGCGCACCATCTGCTCGATGTCGTAAGTGGCGACTGCCGTCTGATCTGCAAGGCGCCGCACTTCGGTGGCGACCACGGCGAAACCTCGACCGTATTCACCGGCCTTCTCGGCCTCGATGGCCGCGTTGAGCGACAACAGGTTGGTCTGGTCAGCGACTTTGACGATGGTCACCACCACTTGGTTGATGTTGCCGGCCTTCTCGTTGAGGATCGCCAGTTTGGCGTTGACCAGATCAGCCGCGCCCATCACCGAATGCATGGTTTCTTCCATGCGCGCCAAACCCTGCTGACCGGAGCCGGCGGCCACCGAGGCCTGATCGGCAGCGGTGGACACTTCGGTCATGGTGCGCACCAGATCACGGGACGTCGCGGCGATTTCACGGGAGGTCGCGCCGATTTCTGTGGTGGTGGCGGCGGTTTCAGTGGCGGTGGCCTGCTGTTGCTTCGAAGTGGCGGCGATTTCGGTGACCGACGTGGTGACCTGCACCGACGAGCGCTGCGCCTGGGACACCAGCGAGGTCAGCTCGGTCATCATGTCGTTGAAGCCGGTTTCCACGGCGCCGAATTCGTCCTTGCGTTCCAGATTCAAACGGCTGCTGAGGTCGCCGGTGCGCATGATTTCGAGGATTCTCACGATGCGGTTCATCGGCGCCATGATGGCGCGCATCAGCAGCAAGCCACAGAGGGCGGCGGCCAGCACTGCCACCAGCAGGGAAATGCCCATGATGACTTTTGCCGTGACCACTGCATCGTCAATGGCCGCGATGTCCGCGTCCGCCACCGATTTGTTGTGACGCAGGATGTCATTGACCTTCATTCGGCCCGCTGTCCAGGCCGGTGTCAGTTCACCGTTGAACAGGCTGATGGCTTCAGCGTTTTGATTGCGTTTATGCAACTCGATCACCGCGGCCAGAATTCGGTGGTAGTCCTCGTGGATTTTTTCGAATGCGGCGTACTCGACCTTGTCCTCTTCGTCCGCAATCGTCCCACGGTAGAGGTCCATCTGTTCTTTCAGCCGCACGGCGTAAGCCCTGAAGTTTTCGGCATCCTCGGCTTTGAAGCCCTGCCCTTCCTCCAGACCAAGCATGGCCTGAATGCGCAGATAGCTGTCGGACCACGCGCCACGAATCATCGAGCTGTAATACAACCCTGGCAGAGCATCCTCACGCACGCTGGCTTCGCTGCTTTCGATCTTCAACAGCCGGGAATACGAGACGACCACCATCAACAACATGATGGCGATAATTACCGCAAAGCTCGCCAAAATGCGTTGGCGCAACGTCCAGTTCTTCACAGTCAGTCCTCGGGGGCATTTCGAAATGCGGGGAGTATAGCCGAGGGCGCTGTTTCATTTATAAGACGGTTGCGCACCACTTCTCATCCCGCCGAAAAAGACCGGGATGGGCTCTGGGTTGGGACTTTCCGTTAATTGAAGGGATGGGTGTTAGGGGTGATTCGGTAGAAAGGGGCCGTGGAATGGTCATTGAAAAATTGAGTACTGCTTGAAAGATCAAAAGATCGCAGCCTGCGGCAGCTCCTACAAGTGGAAAACGATCCAATGTAGGAGCTGCCGCAGGCTGCGATCTTTTCAGGGTCTACATAGAGGCCTGTCGCACCTGCTTCTCCAATTCCGCCTTCAACCCCGGCTCCAGTTTGAGCTGGCGGGCCAGTTCATCGAGGTAGGATTTCTCCATGAAGCTCTCTTCATCGACCAGCATCACACTGGCGATGTACATCTCGGCGGCCATTTCCGGGGTGCTCGCGGCGCGGGCGACGTCGCTGGGGTCCAGCGGTTTGTTGAGTTCGGCGTGCAGCCAGTGTTGCAGTTCCTGATCGTTGTCGAGCTTGGTGAATTCGCCCTCGATCAGTTCGCGCTCGCGCTCGTCGATGTGCCCGTCAGCCTTGGCTGCCGCCACCAGCGCCTTGAGAATCGCCTGGCTGTGCTGCTCGACTTGCGCCGCCGGCAAGCGGTCGAGGGTTTGTGGTTCGGTCTTCGGCGCGCTGCCCTGCTGCGCCTGCCAGTTGCCATAAGCTTTATAGGCAATCACGCCCAAAGCGGCCAGGCCACCATAGACCGCGACCTTGCCGCCAACCTTGCGTGCCTTCTTGCTGCCCAGAAGCAGACCCATCGCACCCGCCGCCAAGGCACCACCGCCCGCCCCGGAAAGCAGGCTGCCCAGACCGCCCGAGCCGCCACTGCCACCCAACAAACCGCCGAGCCCGCCGGCAGCGGATTTGTTCTGCGTCCCGCTGGCCTTGTTCTGCAACATGTCCTGGCCCGATTTGAGCAACTGATCGAGCAATCCACGGGTGTTCATTTTTCCGCCTCCACAAAAGGGTTCAACCGGACACTAAGGCCATCAGCCTAGATCGAAAGTGCCCGTGGATCCCCGGCGGGAGTGCTTCCAGATGTTGCAGTTCGGAAGATATCAGCCGTCAGGGATAAGTCAGCGTCACCCGGTAATCCCCCGAGCGAACCGGCTTGTCGTCAGCGTCCAGTAGCGCGTATTGCCGGGTGAACATCCCTCGGTCCTCATTGCTTTCAACCAACAATTTGACTTTGAGGGCTGTCGGTTCGAGCGAACTGACCGAGCCCACCCGCTCCACGCTAAGCGCACTGACGCCAACGCTACGCGCCGCAGCCGGGCAAGCGTTTAATGCAAGACCTTTGGCCGCTTCTGACACCACGCAGGGTGCTTCTACGATGGCTCCCTGAAAATGGATGAGCCTTTGCACCGCAGGCTCAGACGCAAAACAGTTTCCGCCCAGGCTCAACAATATCCCCAACCCTATCGACATCTTCCTGACGTTCATTTCGACACCTCCATTGAAAAGGCTCATGCCTGATAAAGAGTGTCGGCGAAAAATCGAAATGGGTTAGATCCCCGCGAGATTATTTGCAGAGTCACAGCCTTGAGCCTGGGTAGAGCTGCCCTTCAGAAAAAAAGATATACACTCGAACAAATCTATAAAAACCGCCCACTGGGTATGCCTCCATGATGACCTTGCGTCAGATCCGTCATTTCATCGCCGTGGCCGAGACCGGCTCGATTTCCGCCGCCGCGCAAACCGCGTTCATTTCCCAATCAACCCTGACCCTGGCGATCCAGCAACTGGAAGAAGAGATCGGCGTCAGCCTGTTCAACCGCCACGCCAAGGGCATGACCCTGACCCACCAGGGTCATCAGTTCCTGCGCCAGGCGCACTTGATTCTGGCCACCGTGGACAACGCCAAACGCAGCCTGCAACAAAGCACCGATCAGGTCGCCGGGCAATTGATCATCGGGGTGACCAGCCTGGTAGCCGGTTATTACCTGGCGGATTTGCTCACCCGCTTTCAGCGCGCTTATCCCAACGTCGAAATCCGCGTGATGGAAGATGAACGCCCGTACATCGAGCATTTGCTGGTCAGCGGCGAGATCGATGTCGGTGTGCTGATCCTTTCCAACCTCGAAGACCGTCATGCCTTGCAGACCGAAGTGCTGACCCATTCACCCCACCGGCTCTGGCTGCCGGCCCAGCATCCGTTGCTGGAGCACGACAGCATCAACCTCGCCGATGTGGCCCGCGAGCCGTTGATTCAGCTGAACGTCGATGAAATGGACCGCAACGCCCAGCGCATGTGGACGGCGGCCTCGCTGCAACCGCGCATCACCTTGCGCACCGCCTCGACCGAAGCCGTGCGAAGCCTGGTTGCTGCCGGATTGGGCGTGTCGATCCAGCCGGACATGACCTACCGCCCGTGGTCACTGGAGGGCGACATCATCGAAGCACGGCCGATTGCCGACCTTAGCCAGACCCTCGATGTCGGCCTGGCCTGGCGTCGTGGCACGGCGCGCCCGGCATTGGTCGACCCGTTTCTCACCGTCGCGCGGGAACAACCCCACGGCGGACGCAAGCCATCTATTTAATCGAACGCCACCTTCAGTATTTAGAATTTGTCGACCTCGGGTCCGCGCACTAGTCTTGCTGCATCTATATAAGACGGCCGGCCCCCAGTCACAGGGAGTGCTCCATGGCCACACAAGCAGCCACACAAGAAAAGAGAACCCGAAAAATGGCTGGCGCGCAGACCCCGTTGTTCACCGCTTTGTTGATCGATGGTGAATTAGTCGCAGGGCAAGGCTGTGTCGAGCCGATTCTCAACCCGGCCACTGGCGAAGTCCTGACGCAGATCGCCGAAGCCAGCACCGAACAAGTCGAAGCCGCCATCCTCGCCGCCCACCGCGCTTTCGCCGGTTGGTCGCGGACCACGCCGCAGCAGCGCTCGAACCTGCTGCTGGACATCGCCAATGCCATCGAAAAAAACGCCGACCTGCTCGCCCGCCTCGAATCCCTGAACTGCGGCAAGCCGTTGCACCTGGCCCGTCAGGACGACCTGAGCGCCACGGTCGACGTGTTCCGCTTCTTCGCCGGGGCCGTGCGCTGCCAGACCGGCCAGCTCAGCGGCGAATACCTGCCGGGCTACACCAGCATGGTGCGGCGCGATCCTATCGGGGTCGTGGCGTCGATTGCGCCGTGGAACTACCCGATCATGATGGCCGCGTGGAAAATCGCCCCGGCGCTGGCCGCCGGCAACACGCTGGTATTCAAGCCATCGGAACACACGCCGCTGTCGATCCTGGCTCTGGCCCCGGCGCTAGCCGAAATCCTGCCACGCGGCGTCATCAACATTGTCTGCGGTGGCGGTGAAGGCGTCGGCAGCCATTTGGTCAGTCATCCTAAAGTGCGCATGGTGTCGCTGACCGGCGATATCGTCACCGGCCAGAAAATCCTTCAAGCCGCGGCCAAAACCCTCAAGCGCACCCACCTCGAACTCGGCGGCAAAGCCCCGGTGATCGTCTGCAACGATGCCGACATTCAGGCTGTCGTCGAAGGCGTGCGCACTTATGGCTATTACAACGCCGGGCAGGATTGCACCGCCGCGTGCCGGGTGTATGCACAGGCCGGGATTCACGACCGTTTGGTGGCCGAACTCGGTGCGGCCGTCAGCAGCCTGCGCTTCGCCGGCAAGCGCGATGCCGACAACGAGATCGGCCCGCTGATCAGCACTCGCCAGCGCGACCGCGTGGCCAGTTTCGTCGAGCGCGCGCTTGGCCAGCCGCACATCGAGCGGGTGACGGGTGCCGCGGTGCATTCCGGTGCCGGCTTCTACTACCAGCCGACGTTGCTGGCCGGCTGCAAACAAAGCGATGAAATCGTCCAGCGCGAAGTGTTCGGGCCGGTGGTCACCGTGACCCGTTTCGATCAACTGGAACAAGCGGTGGACTGGGCCAACGATTCGGAATACGGCCTGGCCTCGTCGGTCTGGACCCAGAACCTGGACAAGGCGATGCAGGTCGCCGCGCGTTTGCAATACGGCTGCACCTGGATCAACAGCCATTTCATGCTGGTCAGCGAAATGCCCCATGGCGGATTGAAGCGCTCAGGTTACGGCAAAGACCTCTCCAGCGATTCGCTCCAGGACTACAGCGTGGTGCGGCACATCATGGCGCGCCACGGACAACATCTCTGACTACGCTAATAACAAGCCGCTAACGGCATGCTTCACCACGTTCACAACTGCCCCGACCATAATTTAAAGAAGAGGGAATTCCCATGTTCGTGCACAAGACCGCACTGCTCAGTGCAATCACCACCGCGCTGCTGGCCAGTGCCAGTGTCCAGGCCGCCGAGCCGCTGAAGGCTGTCGGCGCCGGCGAAGGTCAGCTGGATATCGTGGCGTGGCCCGGCTATATCGAACGTGGCGAAAGCGACAAGGCCTACGACTGGGTGACCGGTTTCGAGAAAGAAACCGGCTGCAAGGTCAACGTGAAAACCGCTGCCACCTCCGACGAGATGGTCAGCCTGATGGCCAAGGGCGGCTATGACCTGGTGACCGCGTCCGGCGACGCCTCGCTGCGGCTGATCGTCGGCAAGCGTGTGCAACCGATCAACACGGCGCTGATTCCGAACTGGAAAAACCTCGACCCGCGCCTGAAAGATGCGCCGTGGTACGTGGTCAACAAACAGACCTACGGCACTCCGTATCAGTGGGGCCCGAACGTGTTGATGTACAACACCAACGTGTTCAAGACCGCTCCCGACAGTTGGGGCGTGTTGTTCAATGCCGAGAACCTGCCGGACGGCAAGCCGAACAAGGGGCGCGTGCAGGCCTATGACGGCCCGATCTACATCGCCGACGCGGCGCTGTACCTGAAAACCGCCAAGCCGGAACTGGGTATCCAGAACCCCTATGAACTGACCGAATCGCAGTACAAGGCTGTGCTTGATCTGCTGCGCGCCCAGCAGCCGTTGATCCACCGCTACTGGCACGACACCACCGTGCAAATGAGTGACTTCAAGAACGAAGGCGTGGTCGCGTCCGGCGCTTGGCCGTATCAGGTCAACGGCCTGATAAACGAGAAGCAGCCGATCGCTTCGACCATCCCGAAAGAAGGCGCCACCGGGTGGGCCGACACCACCATGCTGCATGCCGAAGCCAAGCACCCGAACTGCGCCTACAAGTGGATGGACTGGTCGCTGCAACCGAAAGTCCAGGGTGACGTAGCCGCGTGGTTCGGCTCGTTGCCAGCCGTGCCGGCGGCGTGCAAGGAGAGCGAACTGCTCGGCGCCGAGGGCTGCAAGACCAACGGTTTCGACCAGTTCGACAAGATCGCCTTCTGGAAAACCCCGCAGGCTGAAGGCGGCAAGTTCGTGCCGTACAGCCGCTGGACCCAGGATTACATCGCGATCATGGGCGGCAGATAACCCCTCATAAGATCAAAAGATCGCAGCCTTCGGCAGCTCCTACAGGTGCACGCCGATCCCCTGTAGGAGCTGCCGCAGGCTGCGATCTTTTAACAGACGATTCAGTTTCAGATTTTTCAGAAGTCCAGGCAGGGCCGCTGCGACGGCCTTCGCCTTTTTGGAGCACCGCACCATGACGCTTGCAGTCCAGTTCACCAACGTTTCCCGTCAGTTCGGCGAAGTGAAAGCCGTTGACCGGGTTTCCATCGACATCCAGGACGGCGAGTTTTTCTCCATGCTCGGGCCTTCGGGTTCGGGCAAAACCACCTGTTTGCGCCTGATCGCCGGTTTTGAACAACCGAGCGCAGGCTCCATCCGCATTCATGGCGAAGAGGCCGCCGGCCTTCCGCCGTATCAGCGTGACGTGAACACCGTGTTCCAGGATTACGCGCTGTTCCCGCACATGAACGTTCGCGACAACGTCGCCTATGGTTTGAAGGTCAAAGGCGTCGGCAAGGCCGAACGCCTCAAGCGCGCCGCAGAAGCCCTCGACATGGTCGCCCTCGGCGGCTACGGCGAGCGCAAACCGGTGCAACTTTCCGGTGGTCAGCGCCAGCGTGTGGCCCTGGCCCGTGCGTTGGTCAATCGCCCGCGCGTGCTGTTGCTCGACGAACCGCTTGGGGCGCTGGACTTGAAACTGCGCGAGCAAATGCAAGGCGAGCTGAAAAAACTGCAACGCCAACTCGGCATCACCTTCATTTTTGTCACCCACGACCAGACCGAAGCATTGTCGATGTCCGACCGCGTCGCCGTGTTCAACAAGGGCCGCATCGAACAGGTCGACACCCCGCGCAACCTGTACATGAAACCGGCAACCACCTTCGTCGCTGAGTTTGTCGGTACTTCCAATGTGATTCGCGGTGATCTGGCCAAGCAGTTGAGCGGCAATCCGCAGCCGTTTTCCATTCGCCCGGAACACGTGCGTTTCGCCGAAGGGCCGCTGGCCAGCCACGAGATCGAAGTCAGCGGCTTGCTGCACGACATCCAGTATCAAGGCAGCGCCACCCGCTACGAACTGAAGCTGGAAAACGGCCAGACCCTGAACATCAGCCAGGCCAACAATCAGTGGATCGACAGCAGCGCGCAACACCAGACCGGGCAGCGCCTCAGCGCACGCTGGGCGCGGGAAGCGATGGTCCAGTTGCACGACACCGTTGCCGGCGGGGTGTGAAATGAGCACCTTGGCCATTTCTCCAACCTCATCGGGCGCCTCGCCGTTGCGCAGGTTTTCCAACCTGTTGTATCGCCGGCCGAACCTGTACCTGTCGATGCTGCTGGTGCCGCCGCTGCTGTGGTTCGGCGCGATTTACCTGGGCTCGCTGTTGACCTTGTTGTGGCAAGGTTTCTACACCTTCGACGACTTCACCATGGCGGTCACGCCGGACCTGACCCTGGCGAACTTCGCCGCGCTGTTCCAGCCTTCGAACTTCGACATCATCCTGCGCACGCTGAGCATGGCCATCGTTGTGTCGATCGCCAGCGCCATCGTCGCGTTCCCGATTGCCTACTACATGGCGCGCTACACCACCGGTAAAACCAAGGCGTTTTTCTACATCGCGGTGATGATGCCGATGTGGGCCAGTTACATTGTCAAGGCCTATGCCTGGACGTTGCTGTTGGCCAAGGGCGGCGTGGCACAGTGGTTCGTCCAGCACTTGGGGCTCGAGCCGGTTTTGCAGTTTGTGCTGGGCATTCCGGGTGTCGGTGGTAGCACCTTGTCGACCTCGCATCTGGGGCGTTTCATGGTGTTCGTCTACATCTGGCTGCCGTTCATGATCCTGCCGATCCAGGCCTCGCTGGAACGCCTGCCGCCGTCGCTGCTGCATGCCTCCGCCGACCTCGGCGCCAAGCCGCGCCAGACCTTCATGCAAGTGATTCTGCCGCTGTCGATTCCGGGGATTGCCGCAGGATCGATCTTCACCTTTTCGCTGACCCTAGGCGACTTCATCGTGCCGCAACTCGTCGGCCCACCGGGCTACTTCGTCGGCAGCATGGTCTACGCCCAGCAAGGCGCGATCGGCAACATGCCGATGGCCGCCGCGTTCACGCTGGTGCCGATCGTGCTGATCGCCATCTACCTGACCATCGTTAAACGACTGGGGGCCTTCGATGCACTCTGAGAAAGCCTCAATAGGCCTGAAAATCGCAGCTTGGGGCGGGTTGGTCTTCCTGCACTTCCCGATCCTGATCATCTTCCTCTACGCCTTCAACACCGAAGACGCGGCGTTCAGCTTTCCGCCCAAGGGTTTCACCCTGAAGTGGATCGGCGTGGCGTTCTCGCGGCCGGACGTGCTCGAAGCCATCAAGTTGTCGTTGCAGATCGCCTCGATTGCCACGCTGATCGCCATGGTCCTTGGCACGCTGGCCTCGGCGGCGTTGTATCGCCGCGACTTCTTCGGCAAGCAAGGCATCTCGCTGATGTTGATCCTGCCCATCGCGCTGCCGGGGATCATCACCGGGATCGCGCTGCTGGCGACCTTCAAGACTCTGGGCATTGAACCGGGGATGTTCACCATCATCGTCGGCCACGCGACCTTCTGTGTGGTGATCGTCTACAACAACGTCATCGCCCGTTTGCGCCGTACCTCGCACAGTTTGATCGAGGCCTCGATGGACCTCGGCGCCGACGGCTGGCAGACGTTCCGCTACATCATCCTGCCGAATCTCGGTTCGGCGTTGCTGGCCGGTGGCATGTTGGCGTTCGCGCTGTCGTTCGACGAAATCATCGTCACCACCTTCACCGCCGGCCATGAACGCACCCTGCCGCTGTGGCTGCTCAACCAGCTCAGCCGCCCTCGTGATGTGCCGGTGACCAACGTCGTGGCGATGCTGGTGATGATGGTGACCATGCTGCCGATTCTTGGCGCTTATTACCTGACCCGTGGCGGCGAAAGCGTTGCGGGCAGCGGCGGGAAATAACCGACACCTCATTATCCCTGTAGGAGCTGCCGCAGGCTGCGATCTTTTGATTTTGTTTTTTTGAAGATAAAGATCAAAAG